>CANQSP010000023.1 GCA_947626555.1 uncultured Clostridia bacterium
GTGTAGTAATATACAACATTATTAAATAAAATACAAGCAAACAAAACAAATTTTTGAAAAATATTATATTTATATTGTGGTTAAAATAATTATATCAAAGGACTTTCTTTTTGTATATTCCGAAATCATTTTACACTATTTGACACTACAACAATTTGATTTTTAATATGAATTGATGTATAATAAACATAGAGGTGATAGAATAATGTCAATAAATTACAATTTTGGATATAATTTTGGAGAATATCAAAGTTCTATGAAAGTTTTTTTTGATAAAATTACAGGAAATAGCATTCAGTATTTTTTAAGACAAATTAAATCAGGAAAAATATTAAATGGTGTTTCAAGTTCAGATGATCCAAAATTTAAAATGGAATATAATAAATTACTTAGCTACATAAAAAATATTGAAGAATATTTATATTATTACTATTCAAAGGATAAAATAAATTTTCGAAATATATTTAATTCTATTTCGAAGGTTGAAGTTATTACAGTTCTAAACAATGAAGATAGAGGAGTTTATGGTGTTACTTATCCAAATAGTAATGTCATACAAATTAATCCTGAACTTAAAGGAAATGAAGAATTAACAGCAGAACAACGAACAAGATTGTATGTGGCACATGAATTAGGACATATAGTAAATAGAAGTTGGATGTCACAAGTTAAATCAAATTTTGAAAATATAAACGCTCTTAATGATAATCAAAAACAATTAATATATGAGGGCTTTTCTTTACTAGATGAAGTAACAACTCAAAATAGAGCAGAAGATATTGCTTATTTTTACGCTCACAAGCAAAGACCAAGTATGAAAAGTCATAGAGATTCTAGAGGAATGTATGATGGAGAGCCATATAAATCAAATTTTGATTATTACAAAGAATTACAAGAGCCAGCAACTATTTTTTCAAGAACATTAAGAGGAATTGGAAAAATAAAAAATGATGAGGAAGCTTTAGGTCTACTAAGTACACGAGCTCTAAAACCTAATTTTGTAAATACTATAATTAATGAATATAATAGAGATGGGCAAACAACTAACTTGTATAACGAATTTCAATTTTTGGGAATTATAAAAAATGCTTCTTATGCAAGGTTTGGACATTCTTCAGAAAATTTTTTGAATGCATCTAAGTTAGCACTAAATAAATTTAAAAATATTGCTATACCACTATTAGATCCTCGAGAACCATTTGAAGAAAATCAACTTTAATATTTAGAAAAAATATATTTGATGAATAAAAAAATGCAATTTAAGGAATTTTAAATTATAGAGAATACTATGATTTAAGATTCTTTTTATTTCCGCAGGTGAAATTAATATAAAATTGATAAAAAATATTGAAAAAATGGTTTATTTATGTTAGCATAATATCATATGGAAATGAAAGGAAGCAAAAAATGAAAATAGGAATAGTAGGTTTACCAAATGTTGGAAAATCAACATTATTTAATAGTATTACAAATGCTGGAGCAGAATGTGCAAATTATCCATTTTGCACAATAGAACCAAATGTAGGAGTTGTACCTGTTCCAGATGAAAGATTAGATGTACTTACAAAAATGTATAATCCAGAAAAAACGACTCATGCTATAATAGAGTTTGTAGATATAGCTGGTTTAGTTAAAGGTGCAAGTAAAGGCGAAGGCTTAGGCAATAAATTTTTGTCTCATATAAGAGAAGTAGATGCAATAGTACATGTTGTAAGATGCTTTGAAGATTCCAATATAGTTCATGTAGATGGTAGCATAAATCCTTTAAGAGATATAGAAACAATTAATTTAGAATTGATTTTTTCAGATATAGAAGCAGTTGATAAGCGTTTAGAAAATGCTAAGAAAAAAATAAAAGCGGACAAAAAATATCAAGTAGAAGTTGATGCACTAGAAAAAATCAAAAATGAACTTACTCAAGGTAATAGTGCAAGAACTGTAAAACTTACAGAAGAAGAGGAAGAATCAATAAAAGACTTATATTTATTAACTTCTAAACCAGTTTTATATGTAGCAAATGTATCAGAAAATCAATTACAAAATATTGAGGAAGATGAAAATGTAAAGAAGGTAGAGGAACAAGCTAAAAAGGAAAATGCAAAGGTTATACCACTTTGTGTAAAAATTGAAGAAGAACTTTCTTTATTAGATGATAATGACAAAAAAGAGATGTTACAGGCATTAGGTTTGGAAGAATCTGGACTAGATAAAGTTATTAAAACAAGTTATGATTTATTAGGTTTAATGTCATTTTTAACTGCAGGAGAACCAGAAGTTAGAGCATGGACAATAAAAAAGGGAACTAAAGCACCTGATGCTGCTGGAAAAATACATACAGATATTCAGAGAGGGTTTATAAGAGCAGAAATAGTATCTTATGATGATTTAGTAAAAGAAGGTTCAATGCAAAATTGTAGAGAACATGGTCTAATACGTTCAGAAGGAAAAGAATATATTATGCAAGATGGAGATATTGTTCTATTTAGATTTAATGTGTAATAAAATTGTAATAAATCTGTAACAAATCAGAAACAAAAAAGTAACAGAAAAAGTATTGACTATGAGAAAAAAAGGTTGTAAAATATCAATAGAATATGAAGAAATTTGTAGATATATGCATAAATTAGCATAAATAACAAATAATAAATAAAAAGGAGATATGAATTATGGAAAACAAATCAATTAAAATTATTGCTATGGCAGTTTTATTAATAATACTATTAGTAAGCACAGTAAGTGTAAAAGCAACTGTTGGATTACCTGGACCATTGGGTGGAAATGCACAAGCAAATACACAAACAACAAATACTCAAACACAAAATAGTCAAGCTACGAATACTCAAACAAATCAAGTTACACCAACTCCACAAGTTACTACTCCAACAACACAAAATAATGTTGCTAATAATACAAGTAATTATAGCAATACTAGTAATTTACCTCAAACTGGTGATGCTAGTGATTATGTAATATTTGCATTTATAATAGTTGCTTTAATTTCAGCAATTTATGCATTTAAGAGAGTAAAAGATTACAGAAATATGTAATTTAAATTATTTATAAATATTAAAATAAGGTAAATCTATATAATGATTTACCTTATTTTTAATTTTATAAGATGGCAGAAGTAGGTATATAACCATCATCTGGAGGATATACATATTCGTCATTAGGCTTTTCAATTTGCTTTATAGAAGTAATTTCCAATATTGGCATATCTCCATGGTATTCACCTTTTGTAATAGTTCCTTCAATTTCAATCCAAGAATTATCTGAAAAATTTATAGCATCTTTGCAATGACATAAAAATCCAACTACAACTGTTTGAAAATCTGAACTTATAATCATGTTCCTTCCAAGAACAAATTGTTCGTTATTTAAATCATAAACTCTATATACAAATCCAGAATATTTGATTTTTTGACCAACATATGTATCTATATCATTATGTACTGCTTCTAATATAGTTGAATAATTTTCATTAGTGAGAACTTGAATTTTGTTAGAATCTATATTATCATTTACTTTAACTGTATTAAAAACATTGAAAACTATAATACCGCAGTATTATCAAAACTATAATTATAATAGATGCTAGAATTATTTTAAATATAGTAGAACCATTTAATTTTAAATTATATATGAACATATTAGCTTACCTCCATCACAATATATTAAAAAACTATATTATTAAACATTTTACTATTAATAAAAAAATTAAAATTTAATATGGATTGTTAAACTATTTAACCCCGTCCCTAATAGTTTAATAAAATATATATTCAAATAATTGCAATTTATGCAGAAAAGTGATATAGTAATTTACGTATAAGATTAAAGGAAATTCTTAAATTTTAAATTTAAAAAATCGAAAGGAAGAAGATCATGGGTTTATTTAAGACATATAGTGAAAAAGAAGTAAAAAGAATTATGCCATTAGTACAGAAAATAAATGGCTTAGAAGATGAAATTTCTAAATTAAGTGATAATGATTTAAGAGGGAAAACTGTAGAGTTTAAAAATAGATTACAAAAAGGCGAAACGTTGGATGATATACTTCCAGAAGCATTTGCTGTTGTAAGGGAAGCTTCTAAAAGAGTTCTTGGTATGAGACATTTTGATGTGCAATTAATTGGTGGAATTGTTTTACATCAAGGTAGAATTGCCGAAATGAAAACAGGTGAAGGAAAAACATTAGTTGCAACCTTACCAGTTTATTTAAATGCTTTAACTGGAGAAGGTGTTCATGTAATTACTGTAAATGATTATTTAGCTAAAAGAGATAGTGAATGGATGGGTAAAGTATATAAATTTTTAGGTTTAACAGTTGGATTGGTTATTGCTGGAATGGAGCCAGCTGAAAAACAAAAAGCATATGCTTGTGATGTAACTTATGGTACAAATAATGAATTTGGATTTGATTACTTAAGAGATAATATGGTTATTTATAAAAATCAGTTAGTTCAAAGAAAGTTAAATTATGCTATTGTAGACGAGATTGATAGTATTTTAATTGACGAGGCAAGAACACCACTTATTATTTCTGGTAGAGGAAATAAATCTTCAGATTTATATAGCAAAGCAGACCGTTTTGTTAGAAAATTAACTCCTAAAATTATTGTTGAGGAGGATGTTAAAGATTTTGAACAAGCAGAGGATAATGAAAAATACGATTATATAGTAGATTTAAAAGCTAAATCTGCTTCACTTACACAAAAAGGTATTAAAAAAGCAGAACAAGAATTTAATCTTGAAAATTTTAATGATATAGAAAACTCTGAATTGGTTCATAATGTTAACCAGGCATTACGTGCACATGGAATTATGAAAAAAGATATAGATTATATAGTAAAAGATGGAGAAGTTTTAATTGTAGATGAGTTTACAGGAAGAATTATGTATGGAAGAAGATATAATAATGGTTTACATCAAGCTATAGAGGCAAAGGAAAATGTAAAAATTGCTGACGAGTCTAAAACATTAGCTACAATTACATTTCAAAATTATTTTAGAATGTATGCTAAACTTTCTGGTATGACTGGTACTGCTATGACAGAGGAAGCTGAATTTGAAGAAATATATAAATTAGATGTTATAGAAATTCCTACAAATAAGCCAATGATAAGAGATGACCATACAGATATTATATATAAAAATGAACAAGCTAAGTTTAGAGCAGTTATAAATGATATAAAAGAAAGTCATGCAAAAGGTCAACCAGTTCTAGTTGGTACAGTTTCTATTGAAAAATCTGAAATATTAAGTAAATTGTTAAGCAAAGAAGGAATTAAACACGAAGTATTAAATGCTAAGTTCCATGAGAAAGAAGCTGAGATTGTAGCTCAAGCAGGTAAATTTGGAAGCGTTACTATTGCTACTAACATGGCAGGACGTGGTACTGATATTATGCTTGGTGGAAATAGTGAATATTTAGCAAAACAAGAAATGAGAAAATATAAATATTCAGATGAATTAATAGAGCAAGCTACTGCATTTAATGAGACTGATGATGAAGAAATATTAGAAGCAAGAAAGAAATTTAAAGAATTTCAAGATAAATATGAACAAGAAATAAAAGAAGAAAAGCAAAAGGTTATAGATGCTGGTGGTTTAAAAATAATTGGTACAGAAAGACATGAATCAAGAAGAATTGATAACCAGTTAAGAGGACGTAGTGGACGTCAAGGTGACCCTGGAGAATCTAGATTTTATATTGGATTAGATGACGACCTAATGAAGATATTTGGTGGAGATGCAGTAACTAAAGTATTTAATGTATTGGGAGCTGATGAAAATATACCAATAGAGTCTAAAATGATTACAAAATCTGTTGAAACTGCTCAAAAAAGAGTTGAAGGCAGAAACTTTAGCATAAGAAAGAATGTTTTAAATTATGATGATGTTATGAATGTGCAAAGAGAGATTATTTATAAGCAAAGACGTGAAGTATTAGATGGAGAAGATTTAAAAGATAAAGTATTAAATATGATTGATACTGTAGCAGAAGATATAGTAAATATGTATTTTGCAGATGAGACAGTAAATAAAGAGGCTTTAATGCAAGATATAACTGTAACATTTGGAATTGACAAAATTCATTCTTTAAAGGAAGAAGAACCAAAGCAAGCAGAAGTTATAAATGAACTAAAAGAAACTGCTCATGAATTATATGCACAAAAGGAAGCAGATTTTGGTAGTGAAGCATTAAGAGAATTGGAAAGAGTTGTAACATTAAAAATAGTTGATGAAAAATGGATGGATCATATAGATAACATGGATGAATTAAAAAATGGTATTGGACTTCGTGCTTATGGTCAAAAAGATCCTGTTGTTCAATATAGAATTGAAGGATTTGATATGTTTGATGAGATGGTTGCATCTATTAAAGTTGATGTTGTTAAGTTCTTATTAAATGCTAGAAAAAGAGAAGGTGTTCAAAGACAAGAAACTACTAAAATAACTGGTGCAGGTTTAGAGGATGCAGCAATTACTCGTTTAGATGGTAGTGCACCTCAAAAAACTGAAGTTAGTAGAACCGTTGTAAATAGCGGACCTAAAGTAGGTAGAAATGATTTATGCCCTTGCCGGAAGCCGGTAAGAAGTATAAGAATTGCTGTGGGAAGAATGCTTAAATAATTTATCTATGGCTAAAAAAATGTAACAAAACAGTTTTTTAGCCATAAGACTATTTCTTGGTCAAATTTTTATTAAAAAATTAACCAAAAAAATTAAATAAAGCAATAAGATATAGCAAGAGTTTTCATAAGCTTTTGCTATTTTTTGTAAAAGTTAGAATGAAAAATTAATTACATATTACAAATTTTAAAGACTTCTCAAAAAAACATTGAATTAAATTTATATATATGATACAATACAAATGTTCGCAAAGCAAAAGGAGAGATTTATTATGGATAATGCAAATGGAGATATTATAATATATCAAACAGATGATGGATTAACAAAAATAGATGTTAAAATTCAAAATGAAACAGTATGGCTATCTCAACAGCAAATAGCCGAACTATTTGGTACTTCAAGAACAAATGTAATAGAGAATATAAACAATATTTATTTAGAAGAGGAGCTTGATAAAAATTCAACTTGTCAGAATTTCCGACAAGTTCAAAAAGAAGGAAATAGAACTGTTTCAAGAGAGATTCCTTTTTATAATTTAGATATGATAATTTCTTTGGGCTATAGAATAAAATCAAAAATTGCTACAAATTTTAGAAAGTGGGAAACAGAAAAAGCAAAGACAGAGTATAGAAAATATCAAGTAAAAACTATTAGCCCTGTAGAAAGAGAATATTTAAATACTTTAAAAGAAATAAATAATAAAATTGAAAAAAAGGATAAAAAATAAGAGGAATAATAAAAATGCCTCAAAATATGTAGAAAGGAAAAAAGTATGGAAGAATTAGTATTACCAAATTATGAACATAGTATATTAAATTTAATAACATCAATATTAAAGAACTACAATGTGCCAACAGAGCACAAAAGTCTAAAAGTTTTAGATGAAAGATTAAATAAAAAATATAAAAATGTTGTATTTTTAATATTAGATGGAATGGGAGAGCATATTTTAAATAATGTATCTCCCAATGGATTTTTTATGAAAAATAAAATTGATTGTATAACATCAGTATACCCATCTACAACCACGGCAGCACTAACAACGTATTATTCAGGTAAACCACCATATGAAACAGGTTGGATTGCTTGGTCACAATATTTTAAAGAATATGGTAGAGCATTAGATATGTTACCACACAGAGAATCTTATAATGGAGATAGTATAGAAAAGGCAAAAATAGATGTATTTAAAACAGTTGTAAATTATAAAACAATTTTTGAACAAATAGAAGAAGCTTCACCTGAAATAAAGGCGTATGAGATTACTCCATCATATTCAGACAAAAGATCTTTAAGAAGTATAAGGGCAGATTCAATTGATGAGATAATATCAAGTATAAAAATGTTGAGTAACATTCCTGAAGAAAAATTTATATTTGCATACTGTGACAAACCAGATAGTGAATTACATAAATTTGGAACAACATCTGATGAAGTAAAAAATTTTATACAAGAAACTGAAAATAAAATAGAAAATTTATCAAATGTCATTTCCAAAGATACAATATTAATTATATCGGCAGATCATGGGCATAAAGATATTAAACAAGCTTATACATTATTAGATTATCCTGAAATTCAAGAATGTTTAATAATGCCACCATCATTAGAATCCAGAGTAGTTACATTTTGGGTAAAAGAAGATATGAAGGAAATATTTGAAGAGAGATTTAATAATATATTCAAAGGAAAATTTTGGTTAATGAAAAAAGAAGAATTCTTAGATAAACATTTTTTAGGATATGGAAAAAAACATCCTAAAATAGATGATTTTATTGGAAATTATATAGCTTTATCTATATCAGATAGTATAATAAGATTAGAAACTTTTTTAGCAGATGGAAAGCCTGTAAAAAAATCAACACATTGTGGTCTTACAAAAGAAGAAATGGAAGTTCCATTAATAATTTGTTGATAATTTTTTTCTTATATGCTATTATAAATAGTGAAATTTTTGAAAGGAGATTTAAATGCTAGAGTTAAAAAACATTAAAAAGACATATGTAACGGGGGATGAAAGGGTAGAGGCATTAAAAGGAATAACTCTAAAATTTAGGGAATCAGAATTTGTTTCTATTTTAGGTCAAAGTGGCTGTGGAAAAACAACTTTACTTAATATTATAGGTGGATTAGATAGGTATACATCTGGAGACCTTATTATTAATGGTAAATCTACTAAAAAATTTAAAGATAGAGATTGGGATGCTTACAGAAATTATAAAGTAGGCTTTGTTTTCCAAAGCTATAATTTAATAGGGCATCAAACAGTGTTATCAAATGTTGAATTGGCCTTAACAATAGGAGGAATTTCAAAAAAAGAAAGAAAACAAAGAGCGATAAAAGCATTAGATGAAGTAGGATTAAAAGATCATATTTATAAGAAACCTAATCAATTATCTGGAGGTCAAATGCAAAGGGTAGCAATAGCAAGAGCATTAGTAAATAATCCAGATATAATTTTAGCAGATGAACCAACAGGTGCACTAGATACAAAAACAAGTGTGCAAGTAATGGAAATATTAAAGAAAATATCTAAAAATAAGCTAATTATAATGGTAACTCACAACCCAGATTTAGCACAGCAATACTCAACTAGAATAATTAAAATTTTAGATGGTACAATTACTGAAGATTCAAATCCTATAACGAATGCAGAAAGAACATATATAGAAAATGATAAATCTTCTATAGGTAGAACATCTATGAAGTTTTGGACAGCATTTAGACTAAGCTTAAATAATTTATTAACTAAAAAAGGTAGAACCGTTTTAGTAGCTTTTGCAGGGTCAATAGGTATAATTCGGAATTGCATTAGTTTTAGCTGTATCTAATGGATTTCAAGGGTATGTTGATAGTATTCAAGAAGATACATTAACATCATACCCTCTTACTATAATGCAAGAAACTACAGATATAACAGGAGTTTTGCTTTCAATGACTTCAGAAGATAGTAAAGAACATGAACCAGGAACAGTTGAAGAAGAGCAATACATTTCTACGATGTTATCTACTTTAAGTACAAATGATTTGAGGAGTTTTAAAAATTATTTGGATAAAAATAGCAATGAAATAAAAGATAATATATCTTCAATAGAATATGCATATAGTGTAGAGCCTAATATTTATACAAAAGATAATAAAGGTAAAATAGCTAAAGTAAATCCAAGTAACTTATTTAATTCTTCATATAGTTCTACTTTTATGCGTTCTTTTACTTCAGCATATTCGCAAATGATTAATGATAAAGATGCTATAAATAATTCTTATGATATATTGGCTGGGCGTTTACCAGAAAAATATAATGAAATGATGATTGTTTTATCAGAGCCAAATACTATTTCAGATTTATTAATTTATTCATTGGGATTTAGAGATCCTGAAGAATTATCTAGTATTGTGTCTAAAATTATGAATGGTGAAAAGGTTGATATAAATAATGAACCGCTTACACTTTCATATGAAGATTTAATGAACAAAGAACTTAAATTAATAATGCCAGCTAACACATATAAATATAATGATAAATACAGTGTATATGAAGATATGACAGAGGATGAAACATATTTAGATGACCTTTATAATAATGCAATCAACTTAAAAATAGTTGGTATAGTTTCTCCAAAAGAAGGAGTTTCTTCTATGATATTAACTCCTGGAGTTTCATACACAAGCGATTTAATTGATTATATAATTAATTACTCCGAAACTACAGATATTGTAAAAAAACAACTTGACAATTCAGAAATAGATGTATTCTCGGGTTCAAGGTTTGATGATAAAAATAATAAATTTGATTTAAATTTCGAAGATTTAGTTAGTATTGATAGTGAAAAATTACAAAGTGCATTTAATGTAAAAATAGATCAATCAGAACTACAAAAGCAAACACAAAATTATATGACTGAAATAGTTAATTCTGTAACTACAGATATTTCACCTGCCAAAAAAGCATTTTCAGATAATTTAAATACTTTAGCAAATGGAATGTTTAATAGCATTGATGGAAAGTTTTCTATAGAAGATATAGATAAAATTGTAGAAAAGTATTTGAGTGGAAATGAAGCATCAAAAATGTTGAGTTCACTTGAAAATAACTATGTTATTCCAAAGAGTACATTTAAAACAGCTTACTCTGGATTATTAAAGAGCTTATTACAAATATATATAAATGCATATAGTGCTATGTCACAATTTATGCCACAAAATCCAGATTATTCAAATTCACAAGCCGGAGGAGTTACAAATGAAACTATAGGTGGACAAAATGAATTAATTACTCAAAATAGTCAGATAGCAGGCAATAGTAATCAAATATTGAATAGCTCAAATCAAATTGTAAATTCAGGAAATACAAAAATTCAAGGTAATAATTTAGCAGATATGTTTAATCAATTAGCAGGTGGAAACACGAACACTCAAGCACCAGATATTCCAAGTAGTGGTTCAGGTAATAATCCCGCTACTTCACCTCAAGAACTTACAGCTGTTGTTGATAAAAATATAGTATCTACAGTTATAAAATCTTTTACAGGAAGTACTGCGATTGAAGAAACTGAAAATACAATGGCAAGAGTAATGACAGAAGCTGTTATGAAAAAGACTATATTAACAAAAGTAGGAGAGCTTACAAGTAATTTAACAAATAGTTTTGCTTCAGCTTTTAATGTAAATCAAGATAAAATATCAAGTGCATTTCAATTAAAAATGACGGAAGAAGAAATAACAAGAATAGTAACTGCAATGATGTCTGGTACAGAAACAACCGCTAAAACAAACTTAATATCTCTTGGTTATCAAGATAAAGAAGAGCCAACATATATATCTTTCTACTTTAATAGTTTTGATGGAAAAGAAAATTTTATGGATTATATAGATTCATATAATCAGAAGATGGAAGAACAGGGTGAAGAAGATAAGGTTATTAACTATACAGATACTACTGGTATACTTATGGGTTCAGTAAAAACTATAGTAAATGCTGTAACTTATGTATTAATTGCATTTATATCAATTTCACTAGTGGTATCATCAATTATGATAGGAATTATTACTTATATTTCTGTATACGAAAGAACGAAAGAAATAGGAATATTAAGAGCAATAGGTGCTTCAAAGCATAATATATCTTCAATATTTAATGCAGAAACCTTTATAATAGGGTTATTGTCTGGATTATTTGGAATTGGAATTGCCTATAGCTTAATTCCTATTATCAATTCTGTTTTACATCATTTTACAGGCAATATTCCTTTAAATGTAACATTGTATTTTAGTAATGCTTTAATATTAGTAATTTTAAGTGTTATTCTTACATTAATTGGAGGATTAATACCTGCAAGAGCCGCTTCTAAAAAGGATCCAGTTATAGCATTAAGAACAGAATAATTTATATTTTGAATGTGCGAATTTAGTATAATATATAACATATAAATTGAGCTAGAAAGGAACGAATTTATGAAAAAGAGTGTTTTAGTACTTGAAGGTGGAGCAATGAGAAGTTTATATACTTCTGGAATATTAGATGTATTAATGGAAAACAATATAGAATTTGATTGCGTTGTGGGTGTATCTGCTGGTGCTTTAACAGGCTGTAACTATATATCTGGTCAAAAAGGGAGAACAGCAAATATTAATATTAATTATTGTAAAGATTCAAGATACATTGGAATAAAAGCCTATAAAAATAACAAAGGTTTAATAGGCTTTGATTACTTATTTGATACAATATCAAGAGAAAAAATTCCATTTGATTGGGAAAAATTTAATAGTTCAGATAAAAGGTTTGTTATTGGAGCTACAAATTGCAAAACAGGAAAAACTGAATTTTTTGAAAAAGGTGAAGAAAAGCTAGAAACATTATTACAAGCTTCATCTAGTATGCCAATTGTAAGTGATATTGTAAATATAAAAGGACAGCCATATTTAGATGGTGCGGTAGATTGCAATATACCTATTGAATGGGCAATAAATGAAAATTATGAAAAGATAGTTGTGGTTTTAACTAGAAGTAGCGATTATAGAAAAAAAGAGATGTCTAAAAGTGCTAAAAAGTTATATGATAAAAAATTTAGTGACTATCCTAAACTTTTAGATAGTATATATAATAGGCCTCAAAAGTATAATGAACTATATGAACGAATAAAAAAAATGAAAAATGAGAATAAAATCTTTGTATTTCAGCCACAAAAAGCCGTAAAAGTTTCAAGGTTAGAACGTAATAAAGAGAAACTTAAAGAATTGTATACTCAAGGAATAGATGAGGCAGAGGAAAGAATTGAAGAATTGAAAAAGTACTTAAATTGACTATTTTATGTTAATATGTTATAATAATTTCATTACAATAACTTGCATAATTCGATTAAAGGAGGTTACCAAATGATTTCAGCAAAAGAAGCACGGGAGCGAATTAACACTTCGTACAAAGGGCAAACTAATCAATATATAATGTATGAAAGGAATGAAATTGAGTCACTGATTAATAAAGCCATTGTACGAGGTACATGGTGCATTACTATTAAGCATGAGATTCATGAAATGAATAAAAGTTTCCTTGGATCTCTTGGCTATAATGTCTATAGTGATAGCAGTCAGGCAATTATTTCTTGGTAACTAGCTACTAATATAGCACTTCCTTAATAGGGAGTGCTATATTAATATTAAATAAAATAAGGAAAGGAATTAATATATGCAAAAAATATTAATAGTAGAAGATGACGAAAAATTACGAGAAGAATTAGAAATATTTCTATGTAACAATGGATATAAAGCAGAAAGTTTAAAAGAATTTAACAATACAATTAAAGACATATTAAACATAAAGCCAGATTTAATATTGTTAGATATAAATTTACCCGGAGCAGATGGACAATATATTTGTAAAGAGATAAGAAAAGAGTCTAATATGCCAATAATTATATTAACAAGTAGAGATACAGAAATAGATGAATTAATAAGTATTAATTATGGTGCAGACCATTATATTACTAAGCCATTTAACCTACAAATTCTTTTAGCAAAAATAGCTTCTTTATTAAGAAGAAGTAATATGCAAAATGTACCAGAAAAAATAGATGCTAAAGATTTTATTATAAATTTATCAAATAATACAATAATTAAAGATAATAAAGAAATTGAGCTAACTAAAAACGAGCTAAAAATATTAAAATATTTAACACAGAATAGATATAAAATTGTTTCAAGAAATGAGATTATGGAATTCCTTTGGGATAGTGAAAATTTTATAGATGATAATACATTAACAGTAAATATGACAAGATTAAGAAATAAATTAGAAGAACTTAATTTAAAAGAATTGTTAGAAACTAAAAGAGGACAAGGATATATATTAAAGTAGGAGGAAGATATGACAAAAATTAGTTTCTTTAAAGATAAGTTAATACAAATAATTTTAATTTTATTTTCAATAGTTACAATAGAAATATTTTTATTAGCTTACCACGTAGATATGTTTATAAAAATATATATTCCTGTATCTATATTAGGTTTATATACTATATCTATTTTAATTGAATATTTAAATAAAAAGCGTTTTTATAATCAGACCTTAAATATATTAAATGGAATAGATGAGAAATATTTAATAGCAGAAGTTATAAAAAATGCTAACTTTACAGAAGGTAAAATTTTAAAAGAAATATTAGAACAAGCAAATAAGTCTATGCTGGAAAATGTAAATAAGTACAAGCATTTGCAAGAAGATTATAAGGAATATATTGAAATGTGGATTCATGAAATAAAAATACCGATAGCTACAAGTAAAGTAATTATTGAAAACAATAAAAGTGAGGCTACAAAAAGTATTGATGAAGAATTAGAAAAAATAGAAAATTATATAGAACAAGCCTTATACTATGCAAGAAGTAATACAGTAGATAAAGATTATTACATAAAGAAATGTAATTTACAAAAACTTGTTAATGAATGTATTAAAAAGAATAAAACTGTTTTAATTAGTAAGAAAATATTAGTAGATACACATAATCTAGATTCAATGGTAAATACTGATAGTAAATGGATTGCATTTATATTAAATCAAATTATACAAAATAGTATAAAATATTCAAAGGAACAAGCTAAAATTGAAATATTTTCTAAACTAGGTAAAGAAAATACAGTTTTATACATAAAAGACAATGGAATTGGTATAAGTAAAGCTGAAGTTACAAGAGTGTTTGATAAAGGATTTACTGGAACAAATGGCAGATTATCAAGTAAAAAATCTACTGGAATAGGGCTATATTTATGTAAAAAATTATGCGATAAGCTAGGAATGGCTATTGAACTAGATTCTGTTCAAAATGAAGGCACAGAAGTTAGGCTTATATTTCCAAATAGTAGTTATATAGATATGAAATAAAAATCAATAAGTTACTAAAAAGAGTCTTGCAAACCGAGTAATAAAACCTTACAAAAATGTAAGGTTTTTGTAAGCTAAATCGATGGATATAATTTTGAAAAGCTATTATAATTTTAGTTAAGTTAAAAGGATTTTTTAATTTGGAGAAATTAAAAATGAGCAAAATAAGAAAGGAATGAAATTACATATGGAAAAAATTTTAGAAGTACAGAATATTGAAAAATATTATGGAAACAAGTCGAACTTAACTAAGGCTATAGATAATATTAGCTTTAATGTAAACAAGGCAGAGTTTGTTGGTATTATGGGAGCATCAGGTTCTGGGAAAACAACTTTACTTAATTGTATATCTACAATAGATAGGGTTACGGCAGGTCATATAAGGGTAGGACGGTGAAAATATTACTAAATTAAAGGGAAATAGTCTAAATAAATTTAGGAGGGAAGAGTTAGGTTTTATTTTTCAGGACTTTAATTTATTAGACACTTTAACTTGCTATGAAAATATTGCTTTAGCATTAACTATTCAAAAAATTAATGCAAAGGAAATTGAAAAAAGAGTAAATGAAATTGCCCAAAAATTAGAAATAAAAGATGTATTAAATAAATATCCATATCAAGTATCAGGAGGGCAAAAACAAAGAGTAGCATCAGCAAGGGCGATTATTACAAACCCAAAACTTGTGCTTGCAGATGAGCCAACTGGAAGTTTAGACTCAAAATCAGCAAGACAATTATTAGAGAACTTTGAATACCTTAATCAAAAATTGCAAGCTACAATTTTAATGGTAACTCATGACGCATTTACCGCTTCTTATGCTAACAGAATATTATTCATTAAAGATGGAAAAATTTTCAATGAATTAATTAAAGGAGACGATACAAGAAAACAATTTTTTGAAAAAATAATTGAAGTTCAAACACTTCTTGGAGGTGATTTGAACGATGTTATTTAAATTAGCATTTAAAAATATGAAAAAAAGTATAAAAGATTACAGTATATACTTTTTAACACTAGTTTTAGGCGTAGCAATTTTTTATATGTTCAATTCATTAGATAGTCAACAAGCAATGCTCCAAATTTCTCGGTTCGACAAAATCTTTAATAAAATTGATGATTAGCATATTAGGATTTGTTTCTGTATTTGTAGCAGTTATATTAGGTCTATTAATAGTATATGCTAACAATTTCTTAATTAATAGGCGAAAAAAAGAGTTTGGAATATACATGACACTTGGAATGGGGAAGAGGCAAATATCAAAAATTATATTAATAGAAACTATATTTGTAGGAATAATCTCCTTATTCATAGGTATTGTTGTAGGTGTATTTGCATCACAATTTATGTCAATACTTGTTGCAAAATTATTTGAAGCAGATATGAGCGAATTCCATTTTATATTTTCGAAAGACGCTTGTATTAAAACTTGTATATATTTTGCAGTAATGTATTTATTAGTTATGATATTTAATACATATACAATTTCAAAATATAAATTAATTAACCTATTAAATGCTTCAAAGAAAAACGAAAAAGTTAAAATAAAGAATCCATTTTTAGCAATTTTAGTATTTATTTTAGGTAGTACAATTCTTGGATATGCTTATTGGAAAGTAACAGGAGATATATATTCAATAAATACTGCAGAAAAAATGTTGCCTCCAATTCTTATGGGAATTATACGGTACAGTTGCAATTTTTTGGTCTTTATCAGGTTTTATTTTAACAGTAGTGCAAATGATAAAACCTATTTACTTAAAAGATACTAATATGTTCGTTTTAAGGCAGATAAATAATAAAATAAATACTACAGTAATAAGTATGAGTGTAATATGTTTAATGTTATTTATGACTATTAGTATTTTATCGTCTAGTTTAGCATTGAGAAATACAATGCAAAGGGAATTAATCGAAATGACACCTGTTGATTTGAATTTATACAAAATTGCTAATTTATCGGAAACCTATGTTAAATATGAAAGAGAAGTAAAAGCAAATAAAGCACAAATAGAAGATTCGAAACATTCTATTAAGGAAACTTTAATAAATAATGGGCTTGATATGAATTTATTAAAAGATATAGAAGAAATAGAGATATATGCTACAGATGACTTAACTTGGAAAACTTTTTTTGGAGATAATTTTAATGAGATTAAAGCAAAGTTTCCAGGACTTGCCTATGATACAGCTGAAGAAATAGTAAAAGTATCGGATTATAATAGAATTGCTAAATTGTACGGAATAAAAGAATATAGTTTAAACGAAGATGAATATATTGTTCTTTGCGACTTTGATAATATGACTGAATTAAGAAATCAAGTATTAGCAAAAGGAAACTATACTTTAAAAATTGCAGGAAAAGAATATAAACCAAAATATAATGAATGTCAAGAAGGATTTATAACGATGTCAACAAGTCACACAAACACAGGAATTATTTTAGTTCCAGATAACTGCCCTTTAACAGAAGAAATGAAAGAAATGTACTTATTATCAGCAAACTATAATGCAGAAACAGATGAGAAAAAAGAAGAAATTGAAGAAATTTTTTCAGGTAATGAAAATTCTTCAATTTTAATAAAATCATTAAACGACAATGGAATAGGAATAGATGGATATACAAAAATTAGCTTAGTAGAAGCAAGTGTTGGTTTAGCTACAATAGTAACATTTATAGCAATTTATTTAGGAATTATATTTTTAATAGCAAGTTCAGCTATTTTAGCTTTAAAACAATTAACTGAGGCAAGCGATAACAAACAAAGATATACTATTTTAAGAAAAATAGGCTGTGACGAAAAAATGATAAATAAAGCATTATTTAGGCAAATTGGAATATTTTTTGGTATGCCACTTATTTTAGCAGTTATTCATTCTATTTTTGGAATACAATTTGCATTAGAATTAATGTCTGGACTTGCTAAGAAGGGCGAATTAATTCCATCTGTTATAGCAACAATTATTATTATAGGTGTTATTTATGGTTCATATTTTATTGCTACATATTTAGGAAGTAAAAATATTATTAAAGATGAAGAATAAATATAAAGGTAAGTGATATTTACAATCACTTACTTTTTTGTTATACTTTCGTTATATTAATAATAATTTGTAGAAATTGGGGGAAAATAGTCGTGAAAAAATATGTGGATTTTTTAATTAAAGGCTTTTATGCCGGTATTTTAATTAGTATAGGAGGTATTGCTTATTTAGCCATTGAAAATAAGATAGTTGGCTCATTTATTTTTTCTTTTGGGTTACTTACAATATGTATATATTCATTCAATCTATTTACTGGTAAAGTAGGCTATGTACTAGTTAATAAAATTAATTATATAATAGAATTGTTAATATCTTTAGTAGGAAATTTTTTAGGAACATTTGCTGTTGGGAGTTTAATGCGTTTAACAAGATTTACAAATTATATTGATACTGCTACAAATATAGTAAATACTAAATTAAATGATAATATTTTAAGTATTTTTATTTTATCAATTATGTGTGGAATGATTATGTATATAGCTGTAAATAATTATAAAAAGGAAACTGATGTTGTAGGAAAATACATTGCTATATTTATGGGTGTTATGGCTTTTATATTATGCGGTTTTGAACACTGCGTTGCTAATATGTTTTATTTTAGTATAGCTGGTATTTTTTCTTTGAAAGTTTTTTGTTATTTACTTGTTATGATATTAGGTAATAGTATTGGTTCTATAATAATTGCGTTGTATTATAATAAGTATAAAGAAAATCAAAAATAATAATATTAAAGGAGGAATTTTTTATGAGAAAGAATATTAAAACTACAGAGGCAATATTTCCAATGCCTGTGCTAATGGTTGCAACATACAATGAAGATGGAAGTGTTGATGTAATGAATGCGGCATGGGGAACCATGTTATCTAGGAATCAAGTCATATTAAATTTAACAGAAACTCATAAAACTGTTAAAAATATTAAAGAAAGAAAAGCTTTTACTGTGAGTATTGCTGATAGCAAACATGTTGTAGAAGCAGACTATTTTGGAGTAGTATCTGGAAATAATACGTCAAATAAGTTTGAAAATACTGAATTATCTGTAACAAAATCAGAGAATGTAGATGCACCAATTATAAATGAATTTCCAATTTGTTTTGAATGTGAATTTATAGAATACCAAAATGACGAGTATGGAGCAGGCGTTATTGGAAAAGTAGTTAATGTTACTGCTGATGAGAGTGTAATGAATGGAGATACAATAGACATTTCAAAAGTAAGTGCAATAGCATTTGATCCATATACACATGGATATTATAAGGTTACTGAAAGAGTTGGAGAAGCTTTTAAAGATGGATTACAACTAAAAAGTAAGTAAATAATACAAAAAAATTTCAAAAAATTTTCAAAAACCTTTTGCAAAAAAAATTATTTAATGGTAAAATATATAAGTCGACACAGCGTAACTGCGTATAAGATTGACTCTTATATGCAGTATTTTTTTGGGTCAAAAGAAGAAAATAAAGGAGGAATTAAAAAATTATGAACGAAGAAAATAAGTTTTTAGGGAAGGAAAAAATTTCAAAATTATTATTAAAATTTTCTATTCCATGTATTTTATCACTTTTAATCAGTTCACTATATAATATTGTCGACCAAATATTTATTGGTAATAGTGAAATAGGATATTTAGGAAATGCAGCTACAACGATAGTATTTCCTATTACAATTATTTCTGTTGCTTTTGCGTGGTGTTTAGGAGATGGAAGTGCCGCTTTTTTATCTCTTTGTCAAGGTAGAAAAAACACAAAAGATGCTGATAAAGCAATTGGAAATAGTATATTAGTTTCATTTGTAATAAGTATAATATTTGTTATATTAGGTTTTATTTTTATGGATAACTTACTATATCTTTTTGGTGCTTCAGATGCCTCAATAGGGTTAGCAAGAGATTATTTTACGATTATTTTATCTGCCATACCTATTTATATGCTTGCAAATACTGTAAATAGTATTATTCGTGCTGACGGTTCACCTACATACTCTATGCTTTCAACTTTAATAGGAGCGGTTTTAAATATAATTTTAGATCCCATTTTTATATTTGTATTTAATATGGGAATAAAGGGAGCAGCATGGGCAACAATTATAGGGCAAATTGTGTCATTTGTTGTATCATTTATATATTTCTTTAAAAGCAAGACATTTAAGTTATCATTAGATAGTTTTAAAATGAATTTTTCAATTTTTGGAAATATAGTAAAGTTAGGTGTGTCGACTTTTATAACACAAATGTCAATTGTTGTAATTTCGCTTGTTTGTAATATTATGCTTGCTAAATATGGTGCTATGTCTAAATATGGAAGTGATATTCCAATAGCAGTAATTGGAATTTGTATGAAGGTATTTACTATTGTTATTAATATTGTAGTTGGAATTATTTTAGGAGCCCAACCAATATTAGGCTATAATTTTGGTGCTAAAAATTATGATAGAGTAAAGAAAACGTTCAAAATAGTAATGATTTCAACTATTATAATAGGGGTTATATCAACAATTATTTTCGAAGTATGCCCAGAATTAGTAATAAAATTATTTGGAACAGAAGATAATCTATATATGGAATTTGCTGTAAAAACATTTAGAATATTCTTAATGTTTGTAACATTTACATGTTGTATAAAGGTAATTTCAATATTCTTCCAAGCTGTAGGAGAACCAATTAAAGCTACTATTGTGTCACTTGCAAGAGATATTATTTTATTTGTACCACTTGTAATTATCCTTCCAATATATTTTGGAGTTGAAGGACCTCTTTATGCCGCTCCTTCAGCAGACCTTTTTGCAATTATAATTTCAACAATTTTAGTAGTAAAATTCTTTAAAGGAATATCAAAAGAAGCAAACCAAGAAAATGTAGATACTACAGTTCAAAAATCAAAAGAAGGAGTAATAATTACAATCTCAAGAGAACATGGAAGTCAAGGCAAATATATTGGTAAATTAGTTGCACAAAAATTGGGAATACCATATTATTATAAAGAAATGACTGCAATAGCAGCTATGGAAAGTGGATTAGATAGAGAATTCGTTTCAAAAATAAATCAAAGTAATAATATAATGCATGATTTATATTTGACATCATCTCCAGTTCAATATGCTATTGATGCACAAAATAAAGCCATTCGTAAGATAGCAGAGCAAGGTGCATGTGTACTAGTTGGAAGGGCAGCAGACCATGTATTACAAGATTACAAAAACTTAATAAAAATTTTCATTTATGCTCCAAAAGATTATAGAGTAAAAAATGTTATGGAGATGTATAAGGACGATGAAAAAGATGCTATTAAAAATATTGAAAAGTCAGATAAGAATAGAGCAAGCTATTATAAAATAATTTCAGGAAAAACATGGGGAGATATTAATAATTATAATTTATGTATTGATTCATCAATAGGAAAAGAAGAAACAGCTGATATTATATGTGAATACATACATAAAACAATTTAGTATATATGAGCAAGTATATTTACAAATACTTGCTCTTTTGCTATATTTAATAAAAAGATTTAAAAAATTGAAACTTTTTGTTAAGTTATTTGTCTATAATAGTGAAAGCAGGTCGAAAAATGGAGAAAGATTTAGATAAAAAATTATATAATGATTATTTAAATGGTCAAAAAGATGCCTTTGAGTTTTTATATAACAAATACAAAAAAAGAATAGAATATTTTATTTTCAATATTGTAAGGAATTATGAAGAAGCGGAAGATATTGCCCAAGATGTATTTATATATGTTATGCAAAACAAAATGAAAGAAAATGTGTCTTTTAAATATTATATTTATATGGTAGCTAAAAGTAGAGCTATAAATCATATAAAAACAGAAAAAAAAAGAACAGAAATAACAGAAAAATATTTATATGATTTTGACAACAATATTGAAAAAGATATATTGCAATTTATAACTGAAGAAGAGACAAAAAAGGAAGTTATTGAGGCAATAAATTTATTAGACGAAAAATACAAAAATGCAATATTTTTAGTAAAAATCGAAGGCTTATCTTATGAAGAAACTTCAAAAATATTAGGTCAAACTCTCCAAAATACAAAAAACTTAATTCATAGAGGTAAAAAAGAATTAAGAAAAATCCTGCTAGAGAAAGGATATAAAGAAATGAATAAAGTAGTAAAAGTATTTATAATCATTATCACTATAACAGTTTTATTATCAGGAATAGTTTATGCTACAACGGTTATTTACAATAATTATATAAAAAATAACACTAATCACAAAATAAATATTAGTCCTTCATATGAAAGTACATTAGATGAACATACAATAAATAATTTATGGGTAGGAACTTTAGATTTAGCTTGGAAAGAGCTTGAATCTACACTTGGTAAAAATCAAATTGAACTTGAAGAAGGAAATTTACCTATTGTGGACGAACTAAACAAAAGTGAATTTTCAAAAGAAAATTTAAATTCAAATGATTATAGTATTGATATACAAAAACATGAAATGGGAGGGTATACTATTAATGCAGAACTAAAAAAACATTTGAATTTTTTAGAAGCGTTTGACGATTTTAGTGATTATACAAGAAATCTTACTTTTGGAAATGGAGAAAATTATATAAAATACTTTGGAATAAATCACTCAAGTTCAAAAGAACTTGATAAAAATGTTGAAATATTATTCTTTAATAGTAAAGAAGGTAAGGAAAGCTCTGATTTTGCAGTTAAGCTATTTACAAAAGAGGGAGATGAAATAATTCTTTATAGAACAGATGATGAAAAGAATATTAAGGAGTATTATGAAGATGTTATAAAAAAATCAGATTCATATACTGGAACAAAGGAATTCGGTGGAGAAGATGAATTATTAATTCCTTTTGTAAGAGCAAATGGTATGATTAGTTATAATGAGTTATTTAGAAAATATATAAAAGATTCTGGGAGTCAATATTTTAGAGATGTTGTTCAAAATGTTAATTTTTCACTTAATAATGAGGGATGCAATTTAGAAAGTATCGCTACCATTGTAACAGAAGTTTTTAGTGTATCAATGAAACCAAGATATTGTTATTTTAATGATAAATTTGTAATTATTATGAAAGAGAAGAATAGTGAAACTCCATATTTTGTTTTAAAAGTTGATAATGATGATATATTAGAGAAAGTAGATGAAATTTCAGAACCTAAAATTGTAGATTATTCAAAAGAAAATAGTGAAAGATACCAAGTTCCTAAAGTTGAAACTTTGTTTTTCGAAGACGAAAACTATAAATATTATTTTCCTGAAAATAAATCTCACTGCCTATATGTTTATTTCCCAGATGGAAGCTATAATATGGTAGAATCCGCTTTAAGACATGGAACAATAACTATTGATTTGTTAGATAAATATGAAGTTGAATATATTAAAAAAAAGAAGTAGTTATAAATAAGTAGTTAAACTTAACAGCTTAACAAATAAAATTAATATTCTTTAACAAATTTGTAAATATTGTAGACAGAATAAAAACAATATTGTAAAATAATAATCATAGGAAATGATAATTAACAGATGTGGTTTTGCCACCAATTTTACGAATCTTCGTAGGAAAGGTGGTGATGTTTATGTTTAAAGTGATACTATTTTTAATAATGTCATTAATGTTTTCTTTAACATTAAACGTTGCCTTGACTGCGGTTCTGTATAAGAACTGGGCTAATAAGCAACTACATAAATAAAAAAAATCTCACATCTGTACTTTGACGAGTAGATGTGAGTTTAACTCTATTCGGCAAAACCACGTTTGTGGATTTGTCATTTCC
>CANQSP010000024.1 GCA_947626555.1 uncultured Clostridia bacterium
ATAAAATAATCTAAATAAAAGAAAGAGGGATAAATATGGAAAATGAATTAATATTAAAAAAATGTAAGTCATGTGGTGCAATGGTTAAGGTTTTAAAAGATTGTAATTGTGAAGGTTGTAAAATACAATGTTGTGGAGAATCAATGGAAAGGTTAATACCAAATTCAGTAGATGCAGCAGTTGAAAAACATGTGCCAACATATGAAAAAGTAGAAGATGAAATATTTGTAAAAGTAAATCATGTTATGGAAGACGAACATTATATAGAATGGATAAGCTTAATTAATGAAAATAAAGAGTATACAGTAAAATTATATCCAGGGCAAAATGCAGAAGTAAGATTTAAATATATGCCAAATTCAACTTTGTATGCATATTGTAACAAACATGGTTTATGGAAGGCAGAAGTTGAGTAAGAGAATAAAAAATTTTATTATTTATAATCGAATATAAAATAAAAAATAAAAAGGTTGATTTATTGTAATCAACCTTTTTAGTAAGATGGAATACGGGATTCGAACCCGCGACCTCTGGAGCCACAATCCAGCGCTCTAACCATCTGAGCTAATTCCACCAGACTGAAAAAATATTATTAAATAATTAATATGCTAAGATAATAACATATAAAAATAAAAATGTCAACTATTTTATGTAAAAAATATACAAAAAAATTGACAAATAGCCTAAAACACTATATAATAATGATGATAAAATATTTACATAGTTAGAGAAATTAAAAATTAATTTCTCATAATTTTTCAGAAAGGAGTAATATTTATGGGAAGGAACTTTGAAAACTTAAAGGGCACGTATGATTATTTACCCGACAAGCAAATAATTCGGGAAAGAATCAAAGCAGTTCTGCAAAGCGAGTTTGTAAAATATGGCTTTGCACCTATTGAAACTCCCATTCTCTGTAAGTTCGATTTATTGGCCTCAAAGTATTCAGAAGGAGCAGACATTTTAAATGAGACATATAAGTTAAGAGATCAGGGAAGAAGAGAATTAGGTTTAAGGTATGATTTAACAATCACGTTTTCAAAGTTGATTAGTTCCAATCCTGATATTATATTACCATTCAAAAGATATGAAATTGGTAAAGTATTCAGGGATGGTCCAGTAAAAGTAGGCAGGAACAGAGAGTTTACTCAATGTGATGTTGATGTTGTTGGAGTAAAAAGTATTTTAGCAGAAGCTGAATACATGACTATGACATGTGAAGCTTATAAAAAGCTTGGGCTTGACGTTGAAATCGAATTCAACAACAGAAAATTGTTAAGTGGTATTATTTTCTGCGTGTTTGGTGAAATTTCCGATGATGTATTAAGGAAGTCAATTATGTTGATTGATAAATTCGCTAAACTTACAGAAGAAGAACTTTTAACAGAGTTTTCCAATCTTGGAATTGAAGAGCAGAAGGTTAATCTTTTAAAAGAGATTTTAAGTTCAGACTATGCAACTTTAAAACTGAAAATGGAATCTTTTAATAATAGCTTGATTAATGAGGGAATTTCCGAAATTGATTCTCTTTATAGCTATTTGGAAGGAACAGAAGCAGTTAAATGTATGAGGTTCGCTCCATATTTAGCTAGGGGAATCGATATTTATACAGGTACTGTCTGGGAAATTTTCTTGAAAGATCGTAAGGTTGGAAATCAGGAATTCAATATGAGCATTGGCGGAGGAGGTAGATTCGATAAAATTATTACAGAATTTGTTGATGATGGAAATGAATACCCGGCTGTAGGAATGTCTTTTGGGCTAGATGTTATATATGAAATTTTAGCCTTGAAAGAATCGGGTAAAAAGGTATGCACTGTTGACCTGTATGTGGTTCCAATGAATACTGAAGTAGATACTTTTAAGTTTGTATCTAACTTAAGAGAAATTGGAGTCAGGACAGAAATGGAAAAAAGAGTTCAGAAATTAAAAAAGAGTATGAACTTTGCCAACAAAATGAACATTCCATATGTTATTGTAATTGGTGAAGATGAAGTTCAAACCAAGACCATCAAATTGAAAGAGATGAGCACTGGAAATGTAAAAGAGTTTTCTCTCTATGATTACAAAGGAATTAAAGATTATATGAATGTATAATTAAAATTTTCTGAAATTTAGGAAGGTTACACTGATTGTGTAACCTTCTTGCTATATATTGCTAATCATTTTCTATTGTGTTATAATCAAAATGTAACAATTGTAAATGCAATTTGTAGGAGGAGTAAATATGTCAGCATTTGGCAAAAATGGTTGCCGGGAAAAAGCAATACAGTTAGATATTTTTCTAATTAAAATGAAAGTTACGATTGGTCTCTTCTTTTTTAAAAAAGTTGCAATTGAAAGAGAAGAGAGAGAAAATGACGATGTAGAGTGCTGTATAGAAAAAGAGCTTAAAGAATGGTGCAATGAAAAAGGATTAAAAATTTTTGTAAAACAGGTTGAGTATTCTCGCTTTATAAGAGCTCATTCAGTCTATCAGTTACACTACACACGACATTGTAAGCTTATATCTTTTTCAAGGTAATAAGGAAAACAAACATATCAAACATATTAAATTTGATATGTTTGTTTTAAAATTATTATATAAATGTTAAATTTTCTATTGACAAACAAGGAAATATAATATATTATTATGGAAAAATTTTAGAGGGGTAAAAAATGAACATAATGTTAACAGTAAATAAAGTGCATCATCATTTTTATACTTGTGCCTAAGATATATAATAGGCACAAGTAAGTTTGATGTGCCTATATGAAATATAAAATTAAAACTATATAGGTAAATAATATAAAATTAAATATTGTTTGCCTATATAGTTTTTTTGTGAGAGGAGAAAAAATGGAATTATATAAATTTGCAATACCAGAAGAAAGTAATGAAGTAATAGTTGAAAATGTTTATAAATTAAGAAAATATGAAGAAATGTTACGAAATCTTTTTTATCAAGAAAATTATATAGAAACATTAATGCCTACTTTTGAATATGTGGAATTATACAAAAGTGTATATAAGAATTTAGATGAGAGTACCTTGTTTAAATTCGTAGACAAAGAGGGAAAAGACATAGCTTTAAGATGGGATTTTACTGTGCCATTAGCTAGGTATTATATTTCACAAAAAAAAGAAGATATAGCTAGATATTGCTATTTTGGCAAGGTATATAGGAAGGAAAAAGAGCATAGAGGGAAAAATAGTGAAATATATCAGATAGGTATAGAATTAATAGGAAAAAAGGCAATAGAAGGCGATGTCGAGTGTATATCAATATTAAAAAAATCTTTATCAACATTTGAATTAAAAGATTTAAAAATTGAGTTAGGTTCTGCAAGTTTTTATAATAGATTATGTGAGTTAGTAGGAATTGATAAAAAAGATGAATTCTCTAATTTGCTAACTCAGAAAAATATAAGCGGACTTAAAAAATTTTGCGATAAATATAACATTGAAGAAAATTTATCTACATTTATTGTTTCTTTACCAAGACTTAATGGAAATATTGATGTTTTAAAACAAACCATAAATAATATAAATGACAAAGAATTACAAAACAGCTTAATAGAATTAAAAGATTTATATGAAACAATGAATATGAAGGAACAAGATTTATTTGATTTAGCTTGCGTACCAAATATGGAATATTATACGGGTATTATTTTTAAAGTATATAGTAAATATGTTGAAAAACCTATAATTAGTGGTGGAAGGTATGATAAATTATATGAAAACTTCGGTAAGAAAATACCAGCAATTGGTATGGCATATTATATGGACAATATATTAAAGGCAGTTACAAAGGTGGGTGAGATAAATGCTAAAAATAGCCTTAACTAAAGGACGAATTGAAAAAGCAATGACAGAAACTTTAAATCAAATTGGATATGATATAAAGCCTCTTATAAATAAAGATAGAGAGTTGCAAGTAAACATAGATGATAAATTACAAATAATTTTTGCAAAATCAAATGATGTTATTATTTTTGTAGAACATGGAATTGTTGATATTGGTATTGTAGGAAGTGATACTTTACTTGAAAATTCATTTAAAGACTATTATGAACTACTAGATTTAGAAATAGGAAAATGTTCTTTTGCAGTATGTAGTTATCCGACATATAATAATTTAAAATTAAATAGAAGAAAAAGAATAGCTACTAAGTATCCAAATATTACTAAAAGATATTTTGAAAGTAAAGATGAAGATGTAGAAATTATAAAATTAGAAGGTTCTGTAGAATTAGGACCAGTTGTAGGTTTAACAGATGCAATAGTGGATATTGTTGAAACTGGCTCTACTTTAAAGGCAAATGGATTAGAAATTATTGAAAAAATTATAGAAGTAAGTACAAAATTAATTTGTAATAAAACAATGTTTAAATATAAAAAAGAAGAAATATTGAATTTAGTTGATTTAATAGAAAAATCTAAATCAAAATAATATAATACTGTAAATTTTTATAATAAAAAAGTTAAATATAAAAAATCAAGAAATTTTCAATGAATTAGTTGAAATAATTGACTTTTAAATTTTTTTAATATATAATGTGAGGCATAATAGTAGCATTAACAATTAGGTATAGTTATTTTTATACCTACCTCTAAGTAAGAAAGGAGTAAAACAGTATGAAATCAGAACATTGCGGACCATCATTTTGTGCTGAGTATTCAATTTACGTACCGGCTGGTAATGATACAGCATTTGTTTATGGATTAGATTATACTCAGCAACAGAAGAAACTTATCAACGATGCAATTATGGAGAAACATTCTAATGTCGAACAAGTTGGTTTTATTGATCCGACTAAGAGACCAGAATTGCAGATGGCTGGTGGGGAATTCTGTGGAAATGCAACCAGAAGTGCAGCATTTGTTTACTTGAATGGTAAACCGGGAAGTTTACAGATGACTGTAAACACAACAGACATCATAAATGCTGGTGTTGACGAAAACGGAAAAGCATGGTGTGAAATTCCTCTTTATCATGGAGCAGATGTCTTTACTAAAAAGGAAGATGGAATTTTCATTATCAAAATGAATGGAATGGTAACTGTTGTAATTCAAGAAGATGTAGCTAAAAAGTATCTTGAGGACAAAGAAAACTTAAAAGCTACAGGAATGGATTTTATCCATAAATATAATCTTGAATACAGCGAGGCAGTAGGAGTTATGTTTTGCGAAAAAGAGCATGGGGTTTTAAAGATTAATCCAGTTGTATGGGTTAAATCCATTGACACTCTTTTTTACGAAACAGCATGTGGTTCTGGAACAACAGCAGTTTGCATGGTTGAGGCATTTTTAAAACAGCAAAGTCAAGAAATTGATGTTTTGCAGCCTTCAGGAATGGTTATCACAGCTAATATCGTGTATTCTGAAGGAAAGGTTTTAAAAGCAACTATTCTTGGTAACGTTGAAACTGATGGAAAGAAGTACTCTATAGAAATCTTATAAAGGAGGAAATTTCAGGATGAAACGGAAAATTGCAGCGATAGCACCTAATAAGCTTGAAGACTTTGTAAATGTTTATAAAGTCTTTAGGAATCCGCCGTACTATGAGGCGTGGACGGATAATATGATTCGTGAAGAATATGAGGACTTGTTATCTGACGGACATGTGTGTGGCTATTATATTGATACCAAGTGTGTTGGTCTTATCACATTTAGGCCGATGAGACTCAAAGATCTTCATCCTGTCCATTATGAACATCCGGAAAAGGTGGCATACCTTGCTGACATAGCGGTTTTACCAGAATATAGAGGCAAAGGTATCGGAACCCAATTAATGCAGTATGCATTAGATGAACTCAAACGGGAAGGGTTTCAAAAAGTTTATATGAAAACCTTAGTTGTTGGAAAATCTATGTCATATGGCATTGCAGTAAAATTGGGGTTTAAGTTACTTGAAGGAGTAACTAGCATCGATAAGATGGAACGTGTAAGCAACGAAAAAGAAGAGGAAGATGTTAAAATCTACCTTGATAGGGAACTTTAATTTTTCTTTCATCAATGGGGAAGTTTATACTTCCCCTAACATATAAATATTATGAGAAAGGTTTGATTAAGTTGAAAAACAATATTGCAATTAATAAAAAGGCACATCATCATCACATTAAACCTGTATCTTTACAATAGATTTTGTAATAGGTACAGGCTAGATAAACTTGTGCCTATTTAGTAAGTAATAAACTATGTAGGCAAAAGTGCTTACATAGTTTATATTATGTTAGGGGAGGTTTTATATAAATTATATATTAATAAAAGAATGGAGGTAGAAAAATGAAGCCAGATTTTGAAAAAATGGAATTAGTACCTGCTATTGTTCAGGATTATAAAACTAAGCAAGTATTAATGTTAGCCTATGTAAACGAAGAAAGTTATGAATATATGCTAAAAAATCATCAAACTTGTTTCTTTTCAAGAAGCAGACAAAAGTTATGGCACAAAGGAGAAACATCTGGAAACTATCAAAATATTAAGGCTATGTATATAGATTGCGACAATGATACATTGTTAATTCTTGTAGAACAATTAGGAAATGGTGCTTGTCATACTGGCCAATATTCGTGCTTCTTTAATGAAATTATTTCAAATGAAAAAAATAAAGAAAATAGTGATAATATACTGCAAGAAGTGTATTCTCAAATAGAAGATAGAAGTATTAATCCAAAAGAAAATTCATATACAAATTATTTACTAGAAGAGGGAATTGATAAGATATGTAAAAAAATAGGGGAAGAGGCTACAGAAACTGTAATAGCTGCCAAAAATCCTAATAAAGATGAGTTGATAGGAGAAATTTCAGATTTAGTATATCATTTATTGGTTTTAATGTTTAAATCAAATGTAACATTAAAAGATATAGAAAATAAATTAGTAGAAAGACATAAAAAACAAGGAAATAAAAAAAAGAAAAATATTAAAGGTGAATATTAAAAGGAGGAATAATTATGAATGAAAAAGTACAACCAAAAACTTTACCAGGTTTTATGGAATTATTACCAAATGAGCAAATTTTATTTAACAAAATGAAGGAGACAATTCAAAAGTCTTATGAAAAATATGGATTTTTACCATTGGATACACCTATTATTGAGGATGCAAATGTTTTACTCGCAAAGGCAGGAGGAGAAACTGAAAAACAAATTTATAGATTTGAAAAAGGAGAGAATGATTTAGCTCTTAGGTTTGATTTAACTGTTCCATTAGCAAAATATGTTGCAGAATATTATGATAAACTAAGTTTTCCTTTTAAAAGATATCAAATAGGAAAGGTATATAGAGGTGAGAAACCTCAAAGGGGAAGATACAGAGAATTTTATCAATGCGATGTAGATATAATTGGAGATGGAAAATTATCAATTATTAACGATGCAGAAATACCATCAATTATATATAATACTTTTAAAAAATTAGGATTTGATGATTTTACTATATGTGTAAATAATAGAAAAGTGTTAAACGGACTTTTTTATAGTTTAGAGTTAGGAAATGAATCTGGAGAAATTCTTAGAATAGTAGATAAGATAGATAAAATAGGTGCAGATGAAGTAAAAAGCGAATTATTAAAAAGTTTAGAAAATGAAAAAGTAGAAACAATTATGAAATTTTTAGCTATAGATGGAGATAATGATAATAAGATAAATGCATTAGAAAATATGAATATAGATAATGAAACATATCAAGAAGGAGTAAGTGAACTAAGAGATTTAGTAAAATATATAAGAATATTTGGTGTTCCAGAAGAAAATTTTAAAATAGATTTAACAATAGCAAGAGGTTTAGACTACTATACAGGTACTGTATATGAAACATTTTTAAATCAGTATAGAAATTTAGGAAGCGTTTGCTCTGGAGGAAGATATGATAATTTAACAGAATATTATACTGAAAGAAAAATGCCTGGAGTTGGAATTTCAATTGGATTATCTAGATTATTTTTCCAATTAATGGATAACAATATTATATCAGCTGAAAATCAATCTATATCTGATGTTTTAATTGTATCAATGACAGATAGTTATGATATGTGCGTTGAAGTGGCAAGAAAATTAAGAGATAATGACTTAAATGTTCAAATTAATATTGAGGAACAAAAGTTAGGAAAGAAATTTAAATATGCCGACAATTTAAACGTAAAATATGTAATAATAATAGGTGAGGATGAAATAAACAATAATGTTGTTACATTGAAAAATATGTATACAGGAAAACAAGAAACCGTAAAAGTTGAAGAGGCAATAAAAACAATAAAAGAAGATATTTAATATACAGAAAGGAATGTTATAAACAAATGGCAAATAATCATTTCGTAAAATATGAAGATTTATTGACAATAGAAGAATATGATAAAGAGACAGATAAGGAAGAATTTACATTACTTCCTCTTAATGATGAATATGTAATTGGAAGATATCAAGAAAGAAGAAATATGCTAGAATATGGACAACAAATTGCTGTTAGGAAGTCTGTTTATGAAAGACTAATTAGAGTTGCTAAAGACTTGAAGAAAATTAATAGTAATTATAAAGTAATAGTAGTATATGGTTTTAGAGATATGAAAAAACAAGAAAAATATTTTAATGAAATATTAGAAGAGGTTAAAGATAAATTCGAAGATAAAATGGAAATGTATGAATATATACATGAGAAAATAGCAGTTCCAATTGTTTCAGGTCACCCAACTGGAGGAGCAGTTGATGCAGCAATATATGATGGTGTTGAAAATAAAATTTTAGATTTTGGATCAGAAATTTTAGATTATAGTACAACAATGTGTTATTATGAAAATGAAAGTATATCTAAAGAAGCAAAAAACAATAGAAAATTATTAAGAAAAATAATGATGAGTGAGGGATTTGCACCTTATGACGGTGAATGGTGGCATTTTTCATATGGAGATAAAGAATGGGCTTTTTATTATGATAAAGAAAAGGCTCTATATAATCAGGTAGAAGCAAGTAGAATTTTTAATCAAGAAAAAAATTCTTAAGTTTTATTATAAATATGTAATAACTTGATTTTATATTTTATGTTGACACAACTAAAAATATAATATATAATGTACCTAATTAGCAAAGGCTAATTAGTAGCATAATAATTAAGTCTCTAAAGGAGGTCAAATCATGAAGAAAACTTTTTCTGAGTATTGTGATGGCTATCGGATTGAAGTAGACATTCCTGATGGATTCTCTTTTAAAGAAGGAGAAGTGAATGATGGACTTATCATTGAAAGTGATGTTGGAAGTCAATATTTAAGGATTCCAGCAGGTTATACTTCTGATGGATTTTATGTCAGAGGTTTTTGGCTTTCAAGATATGAAATCTCATTGGGAAATGACGGAAATCCTCTTTCTGTTGCTGGCGAGTATCCGCTTACAAATGTGAATTATTTTGATGCTAAAGCATTGGCAGAAAAGGTAAACGGTTTTATCCCGAGCAAAGAAGAATACAATCGTGTTTGCATGTGGTTAGTACAAACAAATGGTGCAACGTTTGAGCAAGTTTTTGTGACGGGAAATGGTAAAGGTAATTATTCTCAACCATTTAAGTTAGTCAAAACTGGTTCTAATCCTTTGTGGATGGTAAATCGGTTGGATAATTTCTTTGGGAATTGTTCTATATGGACCACAGAAAGGTCTGAGTTATATGACCATTATAGAATTATTAGAGGAGGTCATGGCTCGTATCATAACACTGGAGATAATCATCCAGCATCCCATAGGGCTTGGGCTAATCCGGAAGAAAGTTTTTCAGATAATGGTCTTAGAATTGTTATTCTGGATTCTCGAGACTGAGCTAAGATGAAGAGAAGTATATAAATGGTTAAATTAACCATTTATACTTCTCTTTATTACATTATAAAATTAAGTAGGTTACATTAAATATATTATTCAAAGAAGTTTTATATAAAGCTAAAATCCTTGACATTTGTATATATTTTGGTATAATAATATTTGTAAAATAAATTATATAACAAATTAGAAAATTATAAAAATAGAAGGGGGAGATTTGCATGTCAGGACATTCAAAATGGCATAATATTGCAGCTAAAAAGGGAAAAGCAGATGCTGCAAGAGGAAAAGTATTTACAAAATTGGGAAGAGAATTATTAATTGCTGTAAAGCAAGGAGGTCCGGACCCTGCAGGAAATTCTAAGTTGAAAGATGTTATAGCAAAATGTAAAGCAGCTAACATGCCAAATGATACAATAAATAATGCAATAAAGAAAGCTTCAGGATCAGATAACGCAGAAAATTATGAAGAGGTTACTTATGAAGGATATGGACCAAATGGTGTAGCTATAATAGTAGAAGCAAATACAGATAACAGAAATAGAGCAGCAGCAGATATTAGACATGCATTTGATAGATGTGGTGGAAACTTAGGTACATCAGGTTGTGTATCATATATGTTTAATAAAAAAGGAGTTATAGTAATAGATAAGGCAACTTGTAATATGTCAGAAGATGATTTAATGTTATTAGTATTAGATAGTGGTGCAGAAGATTTTGTATCAGAAGAAGAAGTTTATGAAATTACAACAGAACCAGGAAATTTTTCAGAAGTAAGAGAAAAATTAGAAAATGAAGGATTAGAATTCTTAGAAGCAGGTGTTCAAATGGTTCCATCTACATATGTTGCTTTAGATGAAAAAGGTGCAGAAAGAATGGAAAGATTAATAGAAATGCTAGAAGATTTAGATGATGTATCTGAGGTATATCATAACTGGGATGAATAATAAGAATGTTAGTTCTAAAATATATATAAAGAGCATATATAATAATATATGTTCTTTTTTTGTTGTGAAATTTGAACAATAGTTATCAAGATAATTATAAGAGGGTAAAAATGATTAATATAAATAATATTATAAGATGTTTCCCTAATAAAATATATAGTAAACTAGATGAAAAATTTATGAATGAAAATATAAATTTAAATTATTTGGAAGAAATAAGAATAAGAGTAAATAGACCAATAATATTAAATTTAGGACAAGCTGAGGTAATGATTGACTATATTGTTTCTTCTGAAGAAATAATAGAAATATTACAGCATATATGTGATAACTCTATATATAGTTATCAAAATCAAATGTGTAATGGATTTATTACCATGCAGGGTGGTCATAGAGTTGGAATTACAGGAAATGTAGTATTAAAAGAGGGAAAAGTAATTAATATAAATTATATATCAAGTTTAAATTTTAGGATAGCAAAACAAGTGTTAGGTTGTAGTAATAAAATATTGAAATATGTAATAAATTCATCAGAAAATAATGTGTATAACACACTAATTGTATCTCCACCAGGAGCTGGAAAAACCACCATTTTAAGAGATTTAATAAGGAGAATTAGCAATGGCATATCACAATTACAATTTGATGGAATAAATGTAGGCGTAGTTGATGAAAGAGGTGAAATATGTGCAATGTATAGAGGGGTTCCTCAAAATGATGTAGGAATAAGGACAGATATATTAGATAATGTTTCAAAATCTATAGGTATGACGATGCTAATAAGGTCAATGGGACCAAGAGTTATTGTAGCAGATGAGATAGGAAGTATAGATGATGTAGAAGCTATAAATTATGCAGTTTGTTCAGGAATAAAAGGAATTTTTACTGCTCATGGAAAAAGTTTGGATGATATAAAGTTAAACCCTGCTTTAAAGCAGTTAATAGAAAATTTCTTATTTGAAAAGATTATTTTTTTGCAAGATAAAGTAAAACAAGAAAAAGGTGAAATTGATAAGGTATATGAACTAAATAAAATAGATAAACAATATAATTTACTAAACTAATAGGGACGGGGTTAAATAGTTTAGTGCACAAATATAACTATAAATACAAAACATTAATATATTATTTATTTAGTAACTCCCAACTGCATAATAGATTGTAGACAAATTTTAATATTGTAAAACAAGTTTTACAAATAAAAATTTGTCTACAATCTATAATTTGTTGGTCCCCACAAAATGTTACTAAATAAATAATATATTAATGTTTTGTAAATATTTTTAATACATTTGCACTAAACTATTTAACCCCGTCCCTATTAGTTTAGTAAATTTTAGTTCTAAAAAAGTTATAGGTGCATATATATAATATAGGAGATGATGAAAATGCAGTTAGTGAAATATATTGGACTAGCACTTATATTAGGAAGTTGTTCATATATAGGTTATTTAATATCAAAAAAATATGCAAATAGAGAAAAAGAATTAAAAGAAATGAAAAGTGCATTAAATATATTTATTACGAAAATTAAATATACATATGAGCCTATTCCAGCAATATTTGAAGAAATATCTGAAAAAATTAAAGAAAATAGAAATATTTCAAATTTATTCAGAATTGCAAGTAAAAATATGAAAGAATATGAAGCAGGTGAAGCATGGAATAGAAGTTTAGAAAGTGCAAATACAAATATGAAAAGTGATGATATAAATGTCTTAAAAGGGCTTTCTAAACTACTTGGAAAAATAGATGCCGATGGACAGGTAAGAGAGATAGAATTAGTAAATAATTTTTTAAATAAACAAATAGAAGATGCAGAAGCAGAAAGAAGTAAAAACGAAAGAATGTATAGAACACTGGGAATTAGTATAGGAATTGCAATAACAGTAATATTAATATAATGAATAAATATGAATTTTTTAATTGAGTGTTAAAAAGCAAAGAGAGGTACATATATGGATATAAATTTATTATTTAAAATAGCTGCAATAGGAATATTGGTTGCTGTCCTACATCAAGTTTTAGTACGAGCTGGTAGAGAAGATCAAGCAATGATGACAACACTAGCAGGTCTAGTAATAGTACTTACAATGGTAATTAAAGAAATTAGTGGTTTATTTGATACTGTAAGAACAATATTTGGTTTATAAAATTACAATATAAAATAAATACATAATAAATACCTAATAAATATATATAATACGTAAGAATTTAAAATTGTGTTTATTAAATATTAAAATAATGTTTATAAGGAGAAAAAAGTGGATATTGTAAAAATAATACGGAATAGGATTAATTGCTTTAATAATAATAATAATTTTAAAGCAATATAAACCAGAATTTGTAATATATGTATCAATATTAGCTGGTGCTATTATTTTAATAATGGTACTTAGCAAAATATCTGCGATAATAAATTTATTAACATCTTTAACAAATAATGTATCTATAAATAATAGTTTTATAGTGTTACTTATCAAAATAACTGGAATAGCAATATTAACAGAATTTGCTGTAAGCATCTGTAAAGATTCTGGTGAAACCGCTATTGCAAATAAGATAGATATGGGGGGAAAAGTTATAATAGTATCTATTTCAATACCTATAATAGCAGGTCTTTTAGAAACAATAGTAAAAATTTTACCATGATGGATCAATTGGGGACAGTCCCCAATTGTGACAAATGGGACAATTTGGGACGGGGGTAAATAGTTTAGCAAATGAAAAAAGTTGTAACAATAATACTTATCTTTTGTACTTTTTTGAGTTTTACATCTTATGCGAAAAGTTCAAGTTATAGTAATAATACACAATATTATAAAGCATCAGATGCAGTAAATGATGAACAATCTACAGAAGACATTATTAATTCACAGAAATCCTCTTTAAATATAGGAGATTTTTTGAAGCAAGCTGAAAATTATACAAAAGATGTTTTTAAAGATACTGATTATAATGAACTTTTGAATTCTGCAATAAAAGGTGATATAGATAATTCAAAATTAGGAAAATCAATTTCAGATATTTTAGGAAAAGAAGCAGTAGAATCAATAAAAACAATAGGTCTAATTGTTATAATAATTATTATTCATAGTGTTCTAAAAAGTTTAACAGATGGTTTAGAGAATAAAAGTATTTCGCAAATTGTTTATTATGTTCAATATATATTAATTGTTACTGTAGTATTATCAAGTTTTGCCGATATTATTACAATGCTTAAAAATTCTATACAAGATTTAGTAGGCTTTGCAAATGCCTTGATTCCAGTACTTATAACTTTAATAATTTCAACGGGCAAAGTTGTATCTGCAAGTATTATACAACCAATTTTATTATTTTTAGTAACTTTTATAGGGAATTTCATTTTGAACGTAATAATACCAATAGTTTTAGTTTCAACTGCTTTGGGTGTTGTATCAAAAATTTCAGATAGAATACAACTAGATAAATTATCAAAATTTTTTAAATCGTCTGTAGTTTGGATTTTAGGTGTTATTCTTACACTATTTTTTACATTAGTTTCAATAGAAGGAAATTTAGGACAGAGTGTTGATGCAGTTACAGCCAAAACTGCAAAGGCAGCAGTCTCAAATTTGATTCCAATAGTAGGTAAAATTCTTGGTGATGCGGTAGAAACAGTAATAAGTTGTACTAATATTTTAAAGAATGCAGTTGGAATTGTTGGTGTAATTGTAGTTATTGGAATATGCATTATGCCAATAATAAAGCTAGTATTGATAATGACTACATATTATATAGGCTCAGCTATATGCGAACCAATAGCGGATGATAAAATAGTAAAATTATTAGGACAAATGGGTGATACCTTTAGGGTAATGCTTGCAATTTTATGTAGTTTATCGATGATGCTTATTATAGGTACCACTATTGTAATGAAAATATCAGGAAGTGCTTAGATGCGTATTTAAGATAAGCAATTATGCAGGTTGCTCATTTACATAGTAAATGCATGTTAAAAGTGGAGGTTAAAATGGTAGAATTTATTAGTACTTGGGCAAGGCAAATTGTTGTTGCAGTTATAGTTGCTACTATAATAGAAATGTTAGTTCCAAATGGAAACAGTAAAAAATATATAAAAACAGTAATAGGTATTTTTATTTTATTTAACATAATAACTCCTATAATAGATAAATTTACAAATGGAAGCGTTGATGTAAATTCAATAATTAATTTAGATGAATATAATAAACAAATGGAATCAAAAGAAAATACTTTTTCTAGTTTAGAAACTAGCAATAATTCCAGTATTAAAGAAATATATTTATATAACTTAAAAAGAGATATAAAGACTAAGCTGGAAGAAAAGGAGTGCATTGTAAATGACATAGAAATTAATATACAAAATAGTGATGAATATAGAATTAAGGAAATTATTTTGGATTTAGAAAAAAGTAAAGTTAGTAATATAAATTCAAATGATAATACAACAAATGAAGTTGGAGTAAATAAAGTAGAAGAAGTAAATATACAGATTGGAAAAAGCAAAGAAACAGAGAAAAGTAAAGTAAGGGAACTAAATAATAGAGAAAAAAGTGAAATAAAAGAGTATTTAAGTTCTACATATGATATTAGTACAAGAAAGATTACTATAAAATAAATAACTAAGGAGGATTATATGATTAAAGACAAATTGAAAAAGATATTAAAATGGGATAAACATAGTGAAAATATGGAGAGTGAGTTTATTGAAGATAACAAAAAATTAATTATTAATGATAAAAATAAACGAAAAATAGAAAATATAGTTGTATTTATAGTAATTTTAATAATTACTATAATTGCTATTAATATGATTTGGAATGGAAATAGAAAGATAGAAAATGAACCAAAAGCAAATGGTGAAAAAGTACTTGCAAGCGAAGGATATGTAGATGAATTCAATAATGAAACTATAGAAACAGCTAAGGAAAGTTTAGAGTATAAATTAGAAAACATTCTAAAACAGATAAAGGGAGTAGGAAAAGTAAAAGTATTAGTAACATATTCTCAAACTAGCGAAACATTGGCAATGTATAATGAGGATATTTCTCAAAGCAACACAGAAGAGACGGATACACGGTGGTGGAAATAGAAAAATAACAGAAAACAATACTAAAAAAGAAGTTATATATAAAGATGTAGATGGAGAAAAAATTCCTGTAACTCAAAGTATAATAAAACCAAAAGCAGAAGGTGCGGTTATAACAGCAACAGGAGCTGCTGATGCAAATGTAAAAGCCAATATTATTCAAGCTGTAGAGGCAGTAACAGGTCTTGCAACTCATAAGATTCAAGTTTTTGAAATGATTGAATAAATATTATATTTTAATAAATTTGAAAATATATAATTCTTATATGAAAGGAATATTTTTATGAAAGTATTAAAAAGAAATCAAATTATAATTTTTGTTATAGCCTTAATGTTAGTATCGGCAGGATATTTAAATTATACCGCTTTAAATAATGAGGAAATAGCAACATCAGCTACTACAAACGAGGTGCAATATGCAGGCATTGGCGATGCAAGATTAGTTAGTAGCAATGGAATTGAAGAAAACTCAATAAAAAATGAAGTTCAAGCAGATACTCAAAATAATGAAATTACAAATACTACAATTCAATCTAATACTCAAGCAATAGTAAATAATTTGACTAAAAATGAGGAAAAAGAGAAGAATACAACCCAAACTAATAATAATTTAACAGAGAGTGAGCAATATTTTACATCATCAAAAATAAATAGAGATACTATGTATTCGCAAATGTTAGAAAGTTATCAAAAAATATTAGAAAATCAAAATATTTCTAATGACCAAAAAGCTATAGCACAAACAGAAATAAAAAATATAAATGATACAAAAAATGCTATTATGATAGCAGAAAATTTAATAAAATTAAAAGATTTTGATGATGTGCTTATATTAGTAAATGATGGAAGCGTTAATGTTATAGTAAAGGCATTGGATTTATCTCAAGACCAAATAGCTCAGATACAAAATATAGTAACAAGAGAATTAAAAGCGGAACTTGATAATATTCATATTAGCACAAAAGGAGCTTAAACTATTAGGGACGGGGTTAAATAGTTTAGTGCAAAAATGCAACTATAAATACAAAACATTAATATATTATTTATTTAGTAACTCCCAACTGCATAATAGCTTGTAAAAAAATTTATTTATGTAAAACAAGTTTACAAAATAAATTTTTTACAAGCTATAATTTGTTGGTCCCCACAAAATGTTACTAAATAAATAATATATTAATGTTTTGCAATAAAGTAATTACCCACTAAACTATTTAACCCCGTCCCTAATAGTTTAGAAAAAATTTCAAAAAAGTGTTGTAAATAATAAAATTATTGATATAATAAGAATACATTTTTTAAAAGAAAAAATAATATATAAAAAGAAATGTAGAAAATGGGGGAATTAGAAATGGTAAAGAAGGTAGCAATATTAGCTAATGGTGGAGATGTTTCTGGTTTTAATGCAGTTATAAGAGCAATAGTAAAAACAGCTGAGCATCATGGAGTAGAATGTTACGGTTTTATAGATGGTTATAGAGGATTATTAAAAAATGATTATATAAGATTAAGCAGTGCTGACACTGCATCTGGCATATTACAAAAAGGAGGTTCTATTATTTCATCTTCTACAAATGCAAATGTATTTCATTATAAAGTTATAGAAGATGGAAAAGAAGTATATAAAGATTTATCTGAACAATGTGTGCAAAATGTTAAAGATGATGGATTTGATTGTGTATTTACTTTAGGTGGTGATAGTACTCAAAAATCCGCAAGAGATTTTTCTTTAAGAGGCATAAATGTTATAGGTGTTCCAAAAACAATAGATAATGACGTTGCATGTACGGATATTACATTTGGATATAACACAGCCGTATCTGTTGCAACAGAAGCGTTAGATAGATTACATTCAACAGCCGAAACGCATCATAGAATAATGGTTTTAGAGGTTATGGGAAGAGAAGCTGGCTGGATTGCATTAGAGTCAGGAATAGCAGGTGGAGCAGATGTTATATTAATACCAGAAATACCATATGATATTGAAAAAGCTGCCGAAACTATAAGACAAAGACAAAAAATTGGAAAAAACTTTAGTATAGTTGTTGTATCTGAGGGTGCTTTTCCTAAGGGGGGAAGTATATCAGTAGTAGGCGAGAGAAATAACGGAAAAGGCGTTATAAATGTAAAATTAGGTGGAGCAGGAGAAAAGGTTGCAAGAGACCTAGAAAAATTAACAGGATTAGAAGCAAGATGCACAGTTTTAGGATATATGCAAAGAGGTGGAACTCCTACATCATTTGATAGAGTACTTTCTACAAAGTATGGAGCAAAAGCTATGGAACTTGCAATAGAAGGAAAGTTTAATGTTCTTACAGTTCTTCAAAATGGAAAATTAGGTTGTGTATCATTAGAGGATGTTGTTGGTAACAATAAAGAAATAGGAGCTGTTCAAGGTGGAACTGCAGAGAGTAATGTAAGAGTAGTTACAATGGATCACGATTTAGTTAAAACAGCAAGAAGCATAGGAATAAATTTAGGAGATTAATGCGAATATTAATTAATTCAACAGATTCACAAAAAAAGGTTTACTTTTTTACTATTCTTTAGTATAATTATTATGTTACTAATAATATTATGGTATTCTCAAAAAATAATTATTTTAAGGAGACAACAAAATGGTAATAGTTACTTTAAAAGACATTAAAAATTTAGATTTACCACTTAATACTAGTAGCAAAATATTACTAATGGAAAATAGGCAGATACAAAGGTCTCAAGCAAGGAAAACGTTAAAAAAGTTTGAACAAAAGTATGGCCAGAAAACTCGGCAGTTGATGAGTAAATTTGAAGATAGCTATTGTGTGTATGTAAACTCTGCATATGCATATATACCTTATGAAGTAAAAAGTCAGTGGCTTACATATTATGAAATTTATGTAAGGTCTTCGGCAGAATACAAAATTCTTATTTGGCTTAATAAGTTTTTTTAAAAGTTGTAGAACTTTAAAGGTCTCTCTATGGTTATAAATATACACATAGAGGGACTTTTAAAATTTTACTATACAAAAGTTATAAAATATGATAAAATTCAAAAAGTACTATTAGCGAAAGGAATGAAATTTAGTATGATAAATTTTAAAAGTGTAATAGCTGAACAAATAGCAAAAGCTACTAATTTAAATAAAGATGAATTAGAAAGTTATATAGAAATACCAAAAGATGCAAGTATGGGAGATTATGCATTTCCTTGCTTTAAACTTGCTAAAGAATTGAAAAAGGCTCCACCTATTATTGCGAATGAAATTAAAGATAAATTAGAAATAGATAAAAATTTAATAAAAAAAATTGAAATAGTTGGTGGATATATAAATTTTTATGTTAATTCAACATCTATAGTGCAAAATGTTTTAGAAAGATTAAATAAACAAAAAGAAAATTTTGGAAAACCAAATGAAACTATAAATAAAACAGTGGTTATAGATTATTCTGCACCTAATATTGCAAAACCATTTCATATAGGTCATTTACGTTCTACAGTTATAGGTGGAGCATTGTATAACATATATAAGTTTTTAGGATATAATACAATAGGAATAAATCATTTAGGAGACTATGGAACTCAATTCGGAAAATTAATAGAAGGATATAAACGTTGGGGAGAAGAGTACAATATAGAAGAAAATCCAATAGACGAGCTTACCAAAATATATGTTAGAATAAATGAATTGTGTAAAGAAGATGAAAGCGTTTTAGAAGAATGTAGAAATAACTTTAAAAAGTTAGAAGATGGGGATAAATATTGTGTAGAAATTTGGACAAGATTTAGAGAATTAAGCTTAAAAGAATTCCAAAAAGTATATGATATATTAGGAAGTAAATTCGATTCATGGAATGGTGAAGCATTTTATTCAGACAAAATGTCTGAAATTGTAGAAATATTAGAAAAAACTGGAAGATTAGTTGAATCAGAAGGAGCCAGAATTATTGATTTGGGAGAGAATATAGCTCCATGTATAATTGGAAAAACAAATGGCTCAACCACATATGCGACAAGAGATTTAGCAGCAATTATGTATAGAGCTAGATCATATGATTTTGATAAGGCTTTATATGTTACATCATACGAACAAAATTTACATTTTAAACAAGTATTTGAAGTTGCAAAATTATTGGGATTAGATAAAAAATATACAGATGGACTAGAACATGTACCTTTCGGAATGGTTAGGTTAAAAGAAGGGAAAATGTCTACAAGGGAAGGAAATATAATAAAATTAGAGGACTTATTAAATGAAGCAATTTCTAGAGCTTTAAAAATTATAGAAGAAAAAAATCCAGACCTTGAAGACAAAGAAGATGTAGCTAAAAGAGTAGGAATAGGAGCAGTTATTTTCAATGATTTATCAAACAATAGAATAAAAGATGAAGTATTTGATTGGGATATTATGCTAAACTTTCAAGGTGAAACAGGACCATATATTCAATACATTTATGTAAGAACTAAAAGTGTAATAGAAAAGGCAGGTTATGTTCCAGAATTAAAAGATATAGATTTAACAAAATTAAATGATAATGATTCATTTACAATATCAAAATTAATGTATGAATTTGAAAGTATTTTAAAAGAAGTAACTTTAAAAAATGAACCATCAATATTGTCAAGATATTTAATAGATTTAAGTCAAGCTTATAGTAGTTTTTATAATAATAACAAAATTATTGGAGAAGATAAGCAAGTGCAAGATGCAAGGTTATATTTAACATATGCTGTAGGAACAGTTTTAAAAATAGGTGCAAACTTACTTGGAATACTAATGCCAGATAGAATGTAAAAAGATAACTATAAAATAAACAGTATAGAAATTTTATACTGTTTATTTTATGGTCAATATTATTATTTAGCTGTTATATCCAGTAACATTTACAATCTTATTACTAATTTCTTTAACTGTATCTGAAACTTCATAATTTTCACTATTAAATAAGTTAGCATGTAGCTTTTGAACATTACTCTCTAATGTAATTGGAATACCATACCATGCATACATTGTTTTACCTCTTGTTTCATATGGCCATCCTTCGCTATCTTTTATATTAAAAGACAATACTTGTGGAATTAGATTTATTATTTCATTTTGATTTATATTGGTTCTAATATGTGGCAAGACGATATTAAGTAAATTATTTAACTGACCGATATCCATAGATTGTACTTTATTAAATATTTCTGTTAAAACAGTTCTCATACGTTCAGTTCTTTTATAATCGGTATCTATTTTTCTAATTCTAGAATATGCTAGAGCTTGTTCTCCATTTAAATTGTATCTGCCTGCTGTTGAAATTCCAGGAATACTTCCTGAACCCGCTTCTGCACTTGTAATATTAATGGTAACTCCTCCAATACTATCAACAACTGTTTTTACAGTGTCAAAATTAACTGTTACATATTCGCTTATGTTTAAATCTAAATTTTTATTAAGAGTATTCATAGCAAGCAAAGCTCCTCCATATGAATAAGCATGAGTTACTTTATCAAGTCCATATCCATCAATGTCCAAGTAAGTGTCTCTATATACAGAAGTAAGAGCAACATCGTGAGTAGTATTATTTATAGTTACTAATATTATGCAATCACTTCTGTTACCAGGTGAAAAAGTATCTGCTCTAGCATCTAATCCAAAAAGGACAATATTTCTATAATTAGAAATATCTTCTGCAACTTTTGAATTTACAATAATATCTCCTTCTGATATAGATTCATCATATTCGACTAAATTAATCATATTATTTATATAAGTTAAGGCTATTGCAAAAAGAATGGCAATTAAAATAAAAAGAATAAGAAAGATACTAATTATAACTATTGCAATTTTTTTGCCTTTACTCTTAGGCTTTTTTGTATCGGTAGTTTCAGCTTTTTTTATATTTTTTGAATTATTAGAATGTTTTGCTTTTTCTGTTTTTGTATTATCACTTTTTGATATATCATCTTTTTTCAAAACAAGTTACCTCCTAATAAGAATATTATGTTACAATTATATAATTATAACCCAAAAAAGTAAAGTAAAATTGTTGAAAAGAATTATAAATAATGGTATTATAATCAAAGAATATTTTGTAAAGGAAAAAGTGTTAATGATAATTTTGAGAAGATTCATTTTTTTAATATTAATAATTATAAACTGCTCTACAATATTTGTTTTTTCAAACCAAGTAGCAGATGATTCTAGCAATACAAGTCGGTAGAGTAGTAAAATTTATATCTGAAATAATACCAGCTATAAAAAATATGCCTGAAGATGAAAAAATAGAGTTTCAAAACAATGTAATGCAACCAATAATAAGAAAAGTTGCCCATTTTTCTATTTATACTTTACTTGGAATATTTTTGATGAATTTTATGATTACATTTAAAAGAAGTTTTTATCAAGTAGGATTGCTGTCTACATTTTTAGGATTTATATATGCTTGTAGTGATGAACTACATCAATTATTTATACCAGGTAGAAGTGGGGAATTCTTTGATATTTGCATAGATACCTTTGGAGTTATAACAGGTATTATTATAGTAACCATAGTAGTAAAATTATATAGAAAAATAATACATAAAACTAGAAAAATAAAATTAGATAAAGATATAAACGTACTTTTTATTTCTAGTACAGGAGGGCACTTTAGTGAACTAATGCAATTAAAATCTTTATTTAATGAATGTAACTTTCACATTGTAACTGAAAAAACACCATCTAATAAGAATTTAAAAGCACAATACGGAAAAAGATTTGACTTTTTAATTTATGGAACTAAAAAAACACCAATATCATATATATTTATTTTACTTGCTAATTGCTTTATTAGTTTATATATTTATTTAAAGGTAAGACCTCAGATAGTAATAACTACAGGAACACATACTGCAGGTTCAATGTGTTGTATTGCTAAAATATTAGGTAGTAAAATTATATATATTGAAACATTTGCAAATAGAAATACTAAAACACAAACAGGAAGTCTATTATACTTTTTAGCAGATTCATTTATAGTCCAATGGGATGAAATGTTACAATTATATCCTAAAGCTAAGTGTTTTGGTTGGATTTATTAATAATATAAAAATTAAGAAAAGTAGGGGAAATTATGATTTTTGTAACGTTAGGAACTCAAGATAAACCTTTTGAACGTTTAATAAAAGCTGTAGAGAATCAAATTATAAATGGAAATATTAAGGATGAAGTTATAGTTCAGGCAGGTTATACTAAGTATGAATCTGACAAAATGAAAATACTGCAATATATACCTATAGAAGAATTTGAAAAATATATTAAAAAAGCAGATATTATTATTTCTCATGCAGGTGTTGGTTCTATAATAGCAGGATTGGAAAATAATAAAAAAATAATAGCTGCTGCAAGATTAAAAAAATATGGAGAACATGTTAATGATCATCAAATGCAAATATTAGATAATTTCAGCGAAAGCGGATACATACTAAAATTAGAAAAATTTGAAGAATTAGATAAAGCATTAGAAAGAGTAGAAAAATTTACACCAAAAAAATTTAAAAGTAATAATATAAATTTTGTAAATCAATTAAGGAATGAAATGCAAAATTTATTAAATTAAATATATATAGTTTTAAAATTTCTGTTATTATTAATATCTTTAACGATTTATCATTAAATAGGTTCTATAATATTAGTTGGGGTAGATAAAACTCCAACTATTTTTTAAATAAAATAGTGCATTTATCAAAAATA
>CANQSP010000025.1 GCA_947626555.1 uncultured Clostridia bacterium
ACAAAGGAAATATAGAAAAGATAAGAAGATTATTAAAATGTGTATTTGCAGATATAATGAGCAAAAGAGAAATAGAAGAGTTAATAAAAGAAATGAGAAAAGAAAAGGAGGAGAAAAAGATGTTATCATTAGGTGAAAGAATAGTAATACAAATGAAAAAAGAAGGAAGAGCAGAAGGTAGAGTAGAAGGAAAAGCAGAAGGCAAGAAAGAAGGTAGAGCAGAGGGTAGAATAGAAGGAAGAGCAGAAGAAAAAGTGCAAATAGCTAAAGAAATGCTAAAGAAGCGTATACCAATAAAAACAATAGAAGAAGTAACGAGACTAAAAAAAGAAGAAATAAAACAAATACAGCAACAAGTAGTAGTATAAGTAAATAGATAATAAAAATTAAAAACATGTGAAAGACCAACTAAAATAAAAATAATATAGAAGAAATAATTAAAAATAATTTGTTATAAAAATAAGCATAAAGAATTACGATATGCTTATTTTTATATGCTCACACAATACAGTAAATAATCATAAAATATATTAAGTTACAAAAAACAACAAAAATAGCAATATTAATATTTAATTGTAGAAAGAAAACGAAAATTGTTATCTTACAACAATTAAATGAACAGGAGGATAAAATGTCTAAGCAAGAAAAAAATAAAAAAACAAAAATATTAACAATTAAACAAATACAAGAAAATGAACAAGATAAGGAGCAGAACATAAAAGAAAAGCAAATAAAAAAACAAGTAACAACACAACAAGAAGAAAAACAAGTAATAAAACGAGAAAAACAAGTACAAAAAGAAATAGGACAGCAAAAAAGGCAACAAGCAAAAGAAGTACTAAAAATAGAAAATGTATCCAAAAAATATCAAGCACCAAACGGAGAAATAGAAGCACTAAAAGAAATAGATTTTACATTAAAAGAAGGCGAATTTTTAAGCATAATAGGACCTAGTGGTTGTGGCAAATCCACTATACTTTCTATAGTAGCAGGTCTTGAGACTAAAGATAAAGGTGAAATAAAAATTGATGGAAAAATAGGATATATGCTACAAAAAGATAGTTTATTAGAATGGCGAACAATATATAATAATATAATGTTCGGTTTAGAAGTGCAGAAAAATAGGACAAAAGAAAACGAAGAATATGCTATACAATTACTAAAAAAATATAATTTATACGAATTTAAAGATAAATATCCAAATCAATTATCTGGAGGAATGCGCCAAAGAGTAGCACTAATAAGAACACTAGCAATAAAACCCAAAATACTTCTTTTAGATGAAGCATTTTCTGCTTTAGATTATCAAACAAGAATAATGGTAACAAAAGATATATACGATATTTTAAAGAACGAGCACATTTCGGCATTAATCGTAACGCATGATATATCAGAAGCAATTAGTATGTCAGATAGAATAGTGATTTTATCTAACAGACCTGCACAAGTAAAAGAAATAATGAAAATAGAATTTGAAATAGAAAATAGAGATCCAATAAATTGTAGGGAAAGTCCTAAATTTAGCGAGTATTTTGATGCAGTATGGAAAGGATTGAATATATATGAGTAGAGCAACATATTTAAAGAAAATAAAAAAGATAAATAGCATTGCAACCAAAGGAAAGTCAAAGACTCAAATTAATGAACTACCTAAAACAAAAAATCAAACTAACGAAGTAGTGAAAGCAAATACTGAAACTAACAAAGCCACGGAGTCAAAAGCTAAATCTCTTAAAGTTAAAGAACAAACTAATATCAGTCAAGCAAGAAGACAATATTTAAAAAAGATAAGAATAGAAAAAATATCAGTAATAGCAACACAAATAATAATAGTAGTAATATTTATAGCGATGTGGGAAATACTTGCAAACAATGGAATAATAGATAGCTTTATAATGAGTAGTCCATCAAGAATAATAAATACCTTCTTAAATTTAGCACAAAACGATTTAATAAAACACTTACTTGTAACTTGCACAGAAACAATAATAGGATTTTTATTAGGAACTACATTAGGAGCGATAATTGCAATAATATTATGGTGGTCAAAATTCATATCAAAAGTGTCAGAACCATTTTTAGTAGTACTAAACAGTCTACCAAAAATAGCACTTCGGGCCAGTAATAATAATATGGGTAGGAGCAGGAATGCCTGCAATAATAGTAATGGCACTTGCAATTTCATTAATAGTAACTATATTAGAAATTTTAAATGGATTTATAAACACAGACAAGGAATTAATAAAAATGGCAAAAACATTTGGTGCAAATAAACTTCAAATACTAACAAAAATAGTAATTCCGGCAAATAGGTCAACATTCTTCAACTCTCTAAAAGTAAACATTGGCCTTTCACTAGTAGGAGTAATATCTGGAGAGTTTCTAGTATCAAAAGCAGGACTTGGATATTTAATAGTATATGGAGGGCAAGTTTTTCAGTTAGATTTAGTAATGGCAAGCGTAATAATCCTTGCAGTTGTTGCAGCAATTATGTATCAAATAGTTGTAATTCTCGAAAAAATAGTTGTAAAAGGCCATATGAGATAAACTCTAAAAAACAATTAAAAAGTGATATATCATAAAATTTTAGCAAGAAAATTACAATAAAATCTTAGAGAAAAAATAAAAGGAAACAACATACGATAAAAATAAAATAACACATACAGTAAAATCTCAAAAGGCAAATAATATAATTTTAAAACAAAATAGTAGCTATATAAAATAAACTGAATAATATATAAAAGAAACATAAAAGAAAGGATGAGGTAAAAGTGAAAAAATGGATAATTACAGCAGTTGTTGCAATATTAGTAATAATTGCATCAATAATAAGTTATATTGCAATGGGAACTAAAACTCAAAAAGTAGCACTACAAAAAATAAGAGTAAATGAAGTAACAAGATCCGTATTTTATGCCCCACAATATGTAGCAATAAGCAAAGGATTTATGGAAGAAGAAGGATTAGAAATAGAACTAACAACAGGTCAAGGTGCAGATAAAGTAATGACTGCAGTACTAGCAAATCAAAGTGACATAGGTTTTGCCGGACCAGAAGCTGCAATATATGTATATAATGAAGGAAAAGAAGACTATTGCCAAGTATTTGCACAACTTACACAAAAGGATGGTTCATTCTTAGTAAGTAGAGAGCCAACTGATAATTTTAGTTGGCAAGACTTAAAAGGAAAAACAGTTATACCAGGAAGAAAAGGTGGAGTTCCATACATGACATTTGAATATATATTAAAGAAGAATGGAATAGACCCTCAAAAAGATTTAATTTTAGACGATAGTATAAAATTTGATTTAATGGCAGGAGCATTTACAGGAGGAACTGCAGACTATGTTACACTATTTGAACCAACTGCAACAATGACAGAGCAAGCAGGAAAAGGCTATGTAGTAGCATCAGTAGGTGAAGCATCTGGAGAAATACCATATACAGCATATTTTGCTAAAAAAAGTTATATAGAAGAAAATAAAGACATAATAGACAAATTTACAAGAGCAATAGCAAAAGCTCAAAAGTGGGTAGAAGAACATACAATGAGTGAAGTTGCAGAAGCAATACAAAGCTTCTTTCCAGATACAGATATAGACTTATTAGCAACTGTTTTACAAAGTTATAAAGACATAGATGCATGGAAAACTAGCCCAGAAATGAAGAAAGAAAGCTTTGAGTTGCTAGAAACAGTTATGGAAGAGGCAGGGGAATTAAAAGAAAGAGTTCCTTTTGAAAAAGTAGTAATAAATTACTAAAATACATTATACGAAATAAGTCAATAATAAAATTAAGTAAAAAATAAGCAAAGCAAAGTAAAAAGTTAAAAATCAAAAATGATAACTATTATCATTTTTGATTTTTAATTTAACGTAATACTTGAAAATAAAGGAATTTATAATTAATAAAAAAATAAAATACAAAAAATATCATAAAAATGTAATAAAATTGTAATAAAAAAAATCAAGTCCACCAAAATCAACATTTATAAAAAAAAGTTGCCAAAAAAACATTATTACATAATCGATGCAAGCAATAAAAAACGCGATATATCAAGCAAAAAACGACTTATAAACATAATGACTAAAAGTTTGACATTATAAAAGATTTGCTATAATATTAAACTGCTTTCGAAAAGAAAAAATATACACATCAAAAATGATAACGATTATCAAAATTAAACAAAACAATTTAAAATAAGGGGGAGTAAAAATGCAAGTAATAAAAAGAGATGGTAGATTAACCGAATTTAATCCAGAAAGAATAGTAAAAGCAATAACATTAGCAATGGCACAAACACCAGGTGGTGTAGATATAGATTTAGCCAATAAAATAGCAGAAAGTGTAAAAAAACAATTAGAAGACAAAAATCAAACAACAGTATATGAAATACAAGATTTAGTAGAAAAGAAATTAATGTCATCTTCAAGAAAAGAAGTTGCACAAAACTATATAACATATAGATACAACAGAGATATTGCAAGAAAATCAAGAACAAAAGACATGTTCCTAGAAATAATAGAAACAAAATCAAATGATGTAACAAGAGAAAATGCAAACATGAATGCAGATACACCAGCAGGAATGATGATGAAATTCGCATCAGAAACAACAAAACCATTTGTAGATGATTTCTTATTATCAGCAGAAGCAAGAGAAGCAGTAAAAAAAGGTTACATACACATCCACGATAAAGACTATTATCCAACAAAATCATTAACATGTTTACAACACCCATTAGACAAAATATTAAAAAATGGATTTAGAGCAGGACATGGAGCATCAAGACCAGCAAAAAGAATAGAAACAGCAAGTATATTAGGATGTATTTCAATGGAAACAGTACAAAATGAAATGCATGGGGGACAAGCTATACCAGCATTCGATTATTATTTAGCACCATATGTTAAAATGACATATAAAGAAGAAGTTAAGAAAATAGAAGAATTATTAGGAAAAGATTTATCAGACTTATACGATTATCAACCTGAAGATTATATAAAGAAAGATTTAGGAAACTTAGAAGGAAAAGAAAGAGATATACAAGCAGCCATAAACAACACAGTATCAAGGGTACATCAATCAATGGAAGCATTTATACACAATATGAACACAATACATTCAAGAGGTGGAAACCAAGTTGTATTTAGTTCAATAAACTATGGAACAGACACTTCACCAGAAGGAAGATGTATAATCAGAGAAATACTTCTTTCAACAGAAAGAGGAGTTGGAAACAACGAAACACCAATATTCCCAATTCAAATATGGAAGAAAAAAAGAGGAGTAAACTACTTACCAGAAGATAGAAACTACGATTTATATAAATTATCATGTAGAGTAGCAGCAAAAAGATTTTTCCCAAATTACATAAACTTAGATGCAACATTCAATCAACATGAAAAATGGAAAGCAGACGATCCAAATAGATACATATATGAATGTGCAACAATGGGTTGTAGAACAAGAGTATTTGCAAATAGACACGGAGAAAAAACATCTATAGGAAGAGGAAATTTATCATTTACTACATTAAATATAGTAAGAATAGCTATAGAATCAGCATACGAAGCACAAGAACAAACAGGAGTAAAATTTGTATTAGGTAGAGGTAGCGAAGAATTTATGACAGCACCATACAAAAAAGCAGTTAAGAAAATATTTATGCAAAAACTAGAAAAATACTGTGACATAGCAGCAAGACAATTATACGATAGATACAAATTCCAAGCTACAGCAGTAGCAAAACAATTCCCATTATTAATGAGTGGTTTATGGCAAGGAAGCGAAAACTTAAAACCAAACGATTCAATAGCACCAGTAATAAAACAAGGAACTTTAGGTTTAGGATTCATAGGTTTAGCAGAATGTTTAACAATATTAACAGGAAAGCATCATGCGGAATCTGAAGAATCTCAAAAATTAGGATTAGAAATAGTAGGTTTAATACATGAATGTTGTGAAAATTATGCAGAAAGATATGACCTAAACTACTCAGTATTAGCAACACCAGCAGAAGGTCTATCTGGAAGATTTACCAAAATAGACAGAAAAGAATTCGGAACAATATTAGGAGTAACAGATAAAGAATATTATACAAATTCAAATCACGTACCAGTATGGTATAAATGCACAGCAGAACAAAAAGCAAAAATAGAAGCACCATATCATGCAATAACAGAAGGTGGACACATCTTTTACATAGAACTAGATGGAGATGCAACACATAACCCAGAAAGTATAGAAGCAGTTGTAGACTTAATGGATAAATACAACATGGGATATGGAAGCGTTAACCATACACGTTCAAGATGTATGGATTGTGGATTTGAAAACTCAGATGCAACATTAGAAGAATGTCCAATGTGCGGAAGTAAAAATATAGATACAATACAAAGAATAACAGGATATCTAGTAGGAACAACATCTCGTTGGAACAATGCTAAACTTGCAGAACTACGTGATAGAGTAACACACGTAAATGGAGAAAATGGAATAAAAGGAGCACAATAAAGTTAATTAATTACAATAATAATTAGCAATTAACAACTATAGTAAAGAAATATATGAGATTAACAAAAGTGCAACATAGGAGGAATAAATTATGAAAATGGCAGGATTTTATGATGAAAGTATATCAAATGGATTAGGATGGAGAGCAGTGCTATTTGTTAGTGGTTGCCCACATAACTGTCCTGGATGTCAAAACAAAGCAGCACAGGACTACAACTATGGAACAGAATTCAATGAACAAGAAATAATAGATAGAATATGTGAAAATTCAATATTAAAAGGAATAACAATAAGTGGTGGAGAACCACTTTGCAGGCAAAATATTCCAGAAGTATTAAAATTCATAAAAGATGTAAAAAAAGTAAGACCAAATTTTAACGTATGGTGCTATTCAGGATATACATTAGAAGAATTAGAACAAAGAAACGATGAAGTAACAGACGAAACATTAAAAAATATAGATGTTTTAGTAGATGGCAGATTTGTTCAAGAAAAGAAAAATCCTACCTTAAAATTTAAAGGCTCAGAAAACCAAAGAATACTAGACATACAACAATGCTTAACACAACACAAAATAGTTCAGGTTAATCTGTAAAAAAGCAGTATAGGGACGGTTCTAAAAATCCGGAATATAGGGACGGACATTAGTGTTAAAAAAACACTAATGTCCGTCATTCTATTAAAAAAAACAAACATGAAGCATACTTTTTATGCGTAAGAAATATAAAAAATGCTGAATAATAGCGAAAAATGGGGGAAAGTTTTTGTTGACAAAGTTATTTACATATGGTATAAAGTATACATAAAAAACTTGATTAATATCTATTAATTTTCAAATTTTAGCACTAAAATAAGCTAAAAATCTAAAAAAATTAAAAGTGCAACATTAGTTTATTTAATATTAAATTCCATAAAAATTAAAAATCTAAAAAAATTCCAAAAGATTCAAAAATAAAAGAAAAAATATAAAAATGAGAGTAAAATAGTTTTTTATAGCATATACACCTATAAATAAAGTTTGACTTATAAAGCGGAAAAATATTATAATAAAAGGAGGAAAGAAAAAAAGTGAAAGTATTAACGTATGAAGAGTGTTTACAATACATAAACTCAAAAAACGAGATGCAGTTACATGAAGATAATGAAGAATATCATTATGATGAAAAATTAAATAACACACACGATAAAATATTTAGAGATTTACTAACAGATGAAGAAGAAGCAATAAAATTTATGAATAAGTTCTTTAAAGGAAAAAAGCAATTAAAAAAAGATGACTTAGAAAAATATAGTAATAGCTACATAACAAAAGAATATAAAAATAGAGAATCAGATATAGTATACAAAATAAAAAATACAAATACATTTATATTAATAGAACACCAATCCTATGTAGATACTTTGATGCCATATAGAATGTTAGAATATTCAGTAGAAATAATGAGAAGTGCAATGAACCAAGAAAAAGTGAAAAGTAACAAATATAAATGTCCAGAGGTAATATTAATAGTGTTATATACAGGAAATGAAAAATGGAATGTAGAAAAAGAGTATAAAAGAATAACAGATAATGGTTTTAACTATGAAACGAATGGAAGCAATAGTATATATAATTTAGTAGATATACATGATTATATAACAGAAGAGTTAATAAATGGAAAAAGCATAGTAGAAAAGGCGATGGCAATAGAGAAATGTAAAACAGAGGAAGAATTAATAGAAACATTAAAAAAAGTAATAACTGTAACAAAAGATGAAAAAGGCAAAGAAAAAATAAGGAGAATAATACAGTACATATTAAGTCCGATAATAGGAAAAGAGCAGGTGGAAATATTATTAAGTAAAATGAAGAAGGAGGAAAAGGCTATGGCAGGAATGTTAATAACAAATTTAATGGAAGAGAGAAGAAAATTAATAGCAGAGAGTGAAAAGCGAGGAGAAAGGCGAGGAGAAAAGCGTGGAATCAAAGTTGGAGTTATAAATGTAGCAAAAGAAATGATAAAAAAATCCATACCAATAAAAACCATAGAAGAAGTAACAAAACTAAAAGAAGAAGAAATAGAAAAACTAAAAGAAGAACTTACTAGTGCATAATAATTAATTGATAGACTATATTAAGTATAGAAAAAATTTACTCAGCTATTGACAAGTAAAGCCCAATTAATATATAATAATATCCATGTAAGGTAAGATAAAAATCTACCAGTAAATATCCCGCACATAAAAAGTGTAATTACTGGAAGGAGGGGAATATTAGTGTCAGAAGTAAAAGTAAATAATGGAAATATAGAAGATGCCTTAAGAAGATTTAAAAGGCAATGTGCAAGAAATGGAGTATTGCAAGAGGTACGTAAAAGAGAACATTACGAAAAGCCAAGTGTTAAAAGAAAGAAAAAATCAGAGGCTGCAAGAAAAAGGAAATTTTAATATAGTAAAGGTTGAAAATTAAATGCGAGGCTTAATTTTCAATCTTTTTGTTTTGGGGACGGTTCTAAAAATCCGGAATTTAGGGACAGACAAAAAAGAAAGGAATGATTTAATATGTTAAAAGAAAAATTATTAGAAGACATGAAAGAGTCTATGAAAGAAAAAAACGTATTAAGAAAAAACGTAATTCAAATGGTAAGAGCAGCAATATTGCAAGTAGAAAAAGACAAAAAAATAGAATTAGACGACAATCAAATAATAGAAATAATAGCCAAAGAATCTAAAAAAAGAAAAGACTCATTACCAGACTATGAAAAAAGTGGAAGGCAAGATTTAATAGACCAAGTAAATGGAGAAATAGCAATATTAGCAGAATATTTACCAAAACAATTAAGTAAAGAAGAAATAGAAAAAATAGTAGAAGAAGTTATAAAAGAAGTTGGAGCAACATCTATGAAGGACATGGGAACAGTAATGAAATCAGCCAAAGAAAAAATAGGTGCGGCAGCAGATGGAAAAACAATAAATGAAATAGTAAAGGAAAAATTAGCATAAAAAATTAATATTAAAAGAGGGATGAGCCTTTTGTTAAAAAGAACACAAAGGAACATCCCTCCTATTAATTTATTCAAATCACTTGTATTTTCCATTATTTTACGATAAAATATAAGAAGTTATTCACTAAAGAGATAAAAAAGAAATAATAAATAAAAGAAAAAGAGAAAAAAAATAAAAAATATATCACAAGATGTAAAAAACTTTTTTTGTTATGGGAGTAAAATCGACAAATAATTAAAGAGACTTGTACTAAAATAAAAGCATAATAAAAAAAGTAAGAGGTGGTAAGGATGTTTCAAAATATATCAAAGGATTTTGAAGAGAATCAAAATCTAGATGAGGATGTTGAATTAAATAGAAAAACCAGAATAAAAGAAATATTAGAAAATAATCTTACAAAGAAGCAGATAATATTATATATTATATCTTTTATGCTTTCGTTTGTATGTATAGGAGGAGATAGCGATTTAGCACCATTTGGAATAGCAGTTATTACAGCAGTTTTAAGTAATTGCAGGCCAATAGGTATGCTAAGCATAATTACAATAATAGGTACATGGGTAGCCTTTGGTGGTCAAAGTGTACTTTCATTTGTATTAACACTATTAATATTATTAGTAGGAATATTAATAAAACCTCCACGTTATGATGAAGATTCAAACGAAAAACGAAAATTAGGTTTTAGAATATTTTTTTCATGTATAGTAGTTAAATTTGGGATGTTAATAATTCAAAGTTTTGCAAAATATGATGCACTATTAATATATGATATGTTATTAGTAACAATATATAGCATTAGTGCATTTGTATTTTACAAAATATTTGTAAATTCAATAACAGTATTAACTAATATAGGTAGTAAACAAGCCTATTCAGTAGAAGAAGTAATGGGGGCAAGTCTACTTATAGCCATTGCCATTACAGCATTAGGAGATACCTCAATATTTGGATTTTCATTACGAAATATATTATGCATATTAATTGTACTAATAATGGGCTGGAAAAATGGAATTTTAGTAGGAGCAAGTAGTGGTGTTACCATAGGTGCAGTAATAGGAATAATAGCAGATGGCGAACCTATGCTCATTGCAACATATGCAATTTCGGGAATGATTGCGGGCATATTTAGTAAATTTGGAAAATTTGGAGTAATACTAGGGTTCATAATAGGAAATGTAATTCTTTCTTATGTAGCAAACGGAAATACTGCAGACTTAATAGTTTTCCAAGAAATATTAATAGCATCTATAGGTCTTTTAGCAGTACCTAAAAATATAAAAATAAATATACAAGATATGTATCCTAGCACACCATTATTACCAGAAACGCTAGATAGAAATTTAGAGGAAAACCAAGACACAATTTATAGACTAAACAGCATGTCTGAAACAATTTCTCAAATAGCTAAAACGTATAAAGAAGCAGCGGCAACAATAGTAGATGAAAAAGAATTACAGAAGCAAGAATTAAAAAATTTAAAAATTTTTCAAAAAGAGTTAGAAAATAATTTAGAAGGATTAGAGGAAAATATTTTATTTGACGACTTATATTTCCAAGATGAGACACTTCAAGATGAGACATTTCAAGATGAAACACTTCAAGACGAAAAATATCAAGAAGAATTTCAAAATCGACATGGAAATAGCATAATAGAAGACATATTCAAAACACTATTAAATAAAGAAGAAATCCAGAAACAAGATTTAATAAACATATTTGCAAAACACAATAATTACATATTAGGTCTAGAAACAGAAGAAGACACAGAAAAATCTTCAAACGATTTAATATCAAATAAAATAATAAACAAGCAAATTGAAAAAGATATAATGCAAATAGTAAAAGCTATTAATGATGCTTATAGAGTAAGTAAATTAAGTTTTATATGGAAAAAGAAAATAGATGAAAACAAAAAAGTAGTTTCAAGTCAACTAGAAGAAGTATCAAAGGCAATAGGAAATTTGGCAAATGAAATTGAAGAAAATACAAAAATAGAAGGAAAAGATGAATTTGAAGCAGAAAAAGCATCTATAAAATTATTATTAGAGCAAAGAGATATACAAATAAAAAACATAAACATAAAGGAAATGAAAAACGGAAGAAAACAAGTTACATTATATACTGATACATGTAAAGATGTAGATAAACCTTTATGTGACATAAAAAAAATGTCCAAGTCAGTATCAAAAGTAATTGGACAAGAAGTAATGCTCCAAAAACAAGAATGTGGAATAAGATTAAATAGACCAAATTGCAGTTACGAATTTATATCACAAGATACTCAAAAAATAAGTATAGGAGTAGCAAAGGCCACAAAAGAAGAATCAAAAATATCTGGTGACACAAGTATACAAACCAGATTAGAAGATGGAAAATATTTGTTAGCAATCAGTGATGGAATGGGCTCTGGACCAAAAGCAAGAAAAAATAGCAAAATGGCTATAGCAATGTTAGAAAAGCTATTATCATCAGGCTTTGATAAAGATACTTCATTAAGGCTAATTAATTCCACATTAAATATGGCAGAAGATGGAGAAATGTATTCAACACTAGATATATCTATACTTGATTTATATGCACATAAATTGGAATTTATAAAAAATGGAGCTTGTCCTACATTTATAAAAAATAGAAGAAATGTAGAAATATTAAAATCAATATCATTGCCAACTGGAATAATGGACGATATAGATTTAGTTGTATATGATAAAGACTTAAACGATGGAGATATAATAGTAATGTGTAGTGATGGTATAATAGAATCAACTACTCAATACACAAATAAAGAATTGTGGGTGCAATTCTTATTAGAAGAGTTAGAAACAGAAGATAGCCAAAAAATTGCGGATATAATCTTAAAAGAAGCAATAGATAATTGCTATGGAAAACCTAAAGATGATATGACAGTTATGGTAGCCAAAATTTCAAAAATAACAGAGTAAAAAAGATAATAACAGCATAAAAAACAAAAGTAACAGAATAAAAATGAATAGTAGCAACGAAAAACAAAAGTAACAGCATAAAAAACAAATAGTAGCAACAAAAAAAAGGAACAGAATAAAAACGAATAGTATCAACAAAAAGTAACAGCATAAAAAACGAGTAGTAGCAACAAAAAAGTAACAGCGTAAAAAAGTAAGCAAAAATAGCTAGAAATGTATGCATTTTAACCAATATTATAAAATAAAAAAGAGAGTTCTTTACTATATAAATAGCAAAGACTCTCTTTTTTATAAACTAATGTAACTCTAATACTTGAATAATGCGACCAATAATGAAAAACGAATACTCATCTCTAGGCAAAACAAATTTGTAATAACCTGAATCATGTTGAATCCTATAAGATTTCAAATTTGCAAAAAGCTCAGCTAAATCCTTTGAATGTATACAATTCTCAATATTAGAACAATAGATTACAAATTTATAGTAATCTGCATTTAATATTTTAAAAGAATACATTTTTTTAGAGATTTTAACCGAATTAAACATTTTTTTAATTTGCTTTATGGAAATTTTTATTAATCTTGAAACATAAGACTGAGTAACATTCAGCAAAGAAGCTATTTCTCTTTGTGGCAAATTAGCTAAATAATATAAAAAACCAACTTTCCGCTTAGACGGTAATAAATTTAATACGATATTAAGAAGATGACAAATGTTACTATCATCAATAACATCATTTTCTATATCCTTATCACTTGCTAAGCAGTCATCAAAAGTTAACTCATTTCCATTAGAATCTGTGAAAATAACATCATCTAAAGAAAATGGAACATTATAAGCATATTTACCACTTTTTCTGTAATACATATTAAGTGAATTTTTAATACAAACCGTTGCATAAGTTGCAAACTGTATGCCTTTAGATTCATCAAATGTATCAATAGCAGAAATAAGACCTAAGGTTGCAATAGAAACTAAATCGCTGAATTCATCTGTTTGCATTGGTCTATAAGGGTAAAAAGACTTTACTATATCAACAGCAAGTCCAAGATTCTTTACTAAAAAATCCCCCCGAGAAGGTGCAATATCCAACTCTTTTGTACTATTCATAAAATACCTCCTATTAAAAATTTTAATTAAAATTTAAAATATAAAAAAAGCAACTAATTAAGTATAACACATATTTGCAATAATTGCAAAAAAATATTGTAAATTTGTGTAAAAAATGATATAGTAACAATAAAATATAAAAATAAATGTAAAAAGAAATAATATAATTATCATATTATTTCAGAAAGGGAAAAAATGAGTAGAGGAAGAAGATATGACAACGAACCAAAGCTAAATATGAAAAAAGTTTTTGCTGTAATCATTGCTTTTGCAGTAATAATAATGTTTATATTCATAATAATAGACTTATTAGATGGTGATAGTATTTTATCAAACAAGAATTTTGCAACAGCATATTATACAGCATATGAAAATAACAAATGGGGAATTATAGATACAAAAGGTAATATAGTAATAGAGCCACAATATGATGAAATGGTAATAATACCAGACAATTCAAAAAAAGTATTTATATGTGTATATGATGCAAATTATAATACAGGTGAATACAATTCTAAGGCAGTAAATGAAAAAAATGAAGCTTTATATACAGAATATACAAAAGTAGAGGCAATAACAAATTATGATAAGAATAATAATGTATGGCATGAACAAAATACATTAAAAGTACAAAAAGATGGTAAATATGGTTTAATAGATATAAATGGAAGAAATATCCTTGCATGCGAATACGATGATATAAGTCCACTAATAGGAATAAAAAACATATTAATAACTACTAAAGATGGAAAAAAAGGTGCAGTAGATTGTTTAGGAAAAGTAATAGCAGAAAATGAATACAAAACAATAGCATCACTTACAAGTAAATATGAAGATGGTCTTATAGTAGAAAATGCAGAAGGAAAATTTGGAGTAGTGTCTTACAATAAAGAAATTGTATTAGAACCAAAATATGATAAAATTGCAAATGTATATGGAAACAATACATATGTAGTAACAGAAGCAGGAACTTCAAAATTAATAGACAAAGATGGAAATAGTTATTTAGCAGGAAAATTTGATGAAGTAAAAGAAATAAATTTAGATAATGTAATAGTAAAAAATGCTAACAAATATGGAATTTTATCTAAAACAGGGGAGGAAAAGGTACCAGCACAATATGAAGATTTAACATTTGCTTTTTCAGAATATTATATAGCTAGGGAAAATGGAAAATATGGAATCATTAATATTGCAAATGAAGAAAAAGTACCATTCAAATATATGTATTTAAGCTATTCATCAGAAGCAGGTTTCATGCAAGCAGAAACAGAAAGTTATGAAACTGAAATATTAGATAGAGACCTAGAAGTTAAAGTAAAAGGAATCTTATCTGAAGTAAATATAGATAAAGGATATATAAAAGTAAGAAAAGATGACAAATATGAATATTATAATTTATCATTACAACAGAGGGAAAATACAGATATTTTAACAGGCAATACACTATTCTTAAAGAAAGAAAATGGAAAATATGGTTATACAAATGAAAAAGGAATAGTAGTAGTAGATTATATTTATGATGATGCTACAGAACAAAATAATTATGGATATGTAGCAGTTAAGAAAGATGGAAAATGGGGTTGCTTAGATCAAACAGGAAAAGTTATTGTAGAACCAACATACGAATTTGCAAATAATTTAGTAATAGACTTTATTGGAAGTTGGCATTTAGCGGAAGATATAAATGCAAACTATTATACAAAATAATAAAAGCAAATAAAATAGAAGTAAAAAACAAAGGAAAATATAAAAAGTCAAGAAAAATTAGAAAGGAAAACAAATGAAATATCAATATTCTTATTTTATACATCCATACATTGTAGATGAGAAAAAATATAGTAAATACATCTTAAGATTACTAAAAAATAAAAATTGCTCATTAAAAATAATGGAAAAAGAAAAAGAATTAAACTTATATACTTATTTCTTGCCAAAAATAAGAAAGCAGATATTTTGGCCATTTAGTTTATCAAAGGAAAATGTAAATCAGCTAAATAAATTCGAAGATGGAATGAAAAGTACAATACTATCAAAAGAAACATGCACAATATTTGAATATAAAATAGAAAAACAAATGCAAGCGAAAATTGGCATAGAAAATGGAATATTCTTTGAAATAAGAAAAATAGAAATAGTATGTTTTAATTCAGGTATATGTTTTCTTTTATTTAAAACAATTTTAGAAGGCGAACCAAATATAGAAGATGTTTTAAATTTCAACTATAAATTTAGAGATATAAATGCAAGTGTAAAAAATTTAACAGACTATGAAAATATAAGAATACAAACAAATTCATTAACAGATATATCTACTTTAGAAGAAATAATAGAAGAAATAGTAGGAAAGAACAATAGTATAAAAGAGTTAAACATAGACGATGAAAGATTTTTAACATTTTCATATATGTGTATAGAATCAGAAAAATGGAAAGATGAAGAAAGCTATGAAAATGTAAGAAATGCATTTATAAAGTTCGTAAATGTACTTCCTAGCAATCAACATACAAATTATGAAAAAGAAAGAGGCAACATAGAAACAATAGAAACATTAAAAAATGTCAAAATAGGAATATCAAAGCAATCAGTAGTATTAATGGCATCAGAAGCCAATCCTGAAAACTATACAAAAATACCATTCAAGTATGAAAATGAATATTTGTATACATACATAATGGCACTATATCAAAGAATATATTTAAAAAAACTAATATTAGAATTTACTAAAACTAAAAATATAAAGCAAATGAAGCAAAAATTTATGGAGCTTACCAAAAACATATATAATCAAGAAATAACAAATGATGTAGAAGGTAGTCTTTTATATGAAAAACTTCAAAAGATATTAAGAGTACGAGATTTATACGAACAAATAAAATCGGAATATGACATAATATATAAAGAATTAAATATAGTTAGAATATTAAAAATAAACCATATAATATTCGCAATAGTATTTATTATTATAGTAATAAGTATAATAAATATGGTAATGCTAGTACAATAATGTAAATAATTAATAGGAGAAAACAATGAAAGAAACATGTGGCATAGATATTATAGAGGTAGAAAGAATACAAAAAAGTATTGAAAATCAACCTGAATTTATAAATCGAGTATTTACAAAAAAGGAAATAGAATACTGTGAAAGCAAAAAAAATATGAAATATCAACACTATGCCGCTAGGTTTGCTGCCAAAGAGGCTGTGTTTAAGGCTATATCAGAACTTTTAGAAAGTAAATATAACATAGATTGGAAAAACATAGAAATAGTAAACAATCAAATGGGTAAACCTCAAGTAAACATTATAGGAATAAATTTTAATAAAAAAATTCAAATAGATGTAAGCTTATCACATTTAAAAGAATATGCGATAGCAAACTGTGTAGTCATAGAAGAAACAAAGTAAAAAAGTATAAGGAGTAGAAAATTGGAATTTTTTGATTCACATTCACATTATAATGATGAAAAATTTAATGAAGATAGGGAACAAATAATAAAAGAAACTTATGAAGATGGAATTACAAAAATAGTATGTGCAGGCTATGATGTTCCATCTTCAAAATTTAGTTTAGAACTATCAAATAAATATATATATATATATTCAATAGTAGGAATATCTCCAAATGATGTACCAGAAAGTGAAGAAGAGATAAATAGTAAAATTGACGAAATTAGAAAATTACTTATAGGAGCGCAAAAAGTTGTTGCAATAGGGGAAATAGGCTTAGATTATTACTGGAATAAAGAAAATAAACATATACAAAAAGAAATGTTTATAAAGCAAATAGAGTTAGCCAATCAATATAGTTTACCAATAGTAATACACACAAGAGAAGCGGTAGATGACACTATCGATATATTAAAAAAAAGATGTAAATCAAATAGAAATGGGGTATTTCACTGTTGCCCATTAAATAGAGAATTAGTAAAGCAAGCACTAAACTTAGGTTATTACATTTCATTTGCAGGTCCAATAACATTTAAAAACTCAAAAAATGCAGAAGAAATAGTAAACATGGTTCCAATTAACAAAATATTAATAGAAACAGATAGTCCGTATTTAGCTCCAGAGCCTAAACGAGGTACTAGAAATGATTGTAGAAACGTAAAGTATATTGCTCAAAAAATAGCAGAGTATAAAAAGATGGAATTAGAAGAAGTAGCAAGCGCAACATACAAGAATGCATGTGAAATTTTTAGAATTCCTTAATAAAAGTGTTTCAAAACTTTAAATTAAAAAAATTAGCTTATAATAAAAGACTTCCATTAAACTATAAAAGCTTATAGTTTAACGGAAGTCTTATTTAGAGAGTTTTTAAAAAGTAAAAAGCAACGAAATATTACAAAAATATTACAAAATTGTAACAAAAATGTAATATATGTAGCACAAACTATTTCCGTATACATAAGATTAAGGCTTCAAAAAATGCACGAAAATTGCTGTTTACAAAGAAAAATTTATGTGCGACAATTAAATTAATTAACCATGCCTTAATGGGCACTTTATGTGTGCCACGTTTAAAGCAAAAAAAAATTATAAGTTTTTTCATAGAATATAGCAACATATAATGGAGGGGAATAATATGAAGGAAAGGTTTAAAGGAAATAATGGAACACTAAAACATGGAGTAGCTATGCTTGCAATGTTACTTTTTATAGGTGTATTATTTAGCGTATTAAGCATAAGCTTAAATGTTAATAAGTATGAAGTACATCTTGCAAAAGCAATGGCTGAAGCAGCTCAAATGCAAGAACGATTGGAATCAGGTCCAATGGAAGAGGAGGAAGCAGAAGAAGAAGTAGAGAACATAGTTATAATAAATACATATATAGGACCTGAAATTAGCAGTACAAAAGCATCAGAACTACTATTAGAAGAAGGAGAAAGTAGAGATTATGCTTTAAAAGGGGACAAAATTAAATATACTATAACGGTAGAAAATGCTGGAGGAGTAGGAAAAGATGTAGTTGTAAAAGATACAATTCCAGATGGAACTACTTTTGTTCAAGATAGTATAGTAGTAACTCCAAATGTAGAGGAAACATCTTATAATGAAACAGATTTAACACAAACAGGTATAACTGTAAATGTACCTGCAAGTACAACTGCTGAAGATGAGCAACATACAAAAACAAATGGAAAGGTAACAATTAGTTTCCAAGTAACAGTAGATGAACTTGATGAAGAAGATAACTTTACAAAAACAATAACCAATATAGCTAAAGTAAATAATGGTGCAAAGGAAGAAGATACAGAAGACCCTGAACCTATAGAAGTAAGAGAAGCAAAGATATCTGTAGAAAAGACTTCTGAAACAAAGAAAAATGTAACAATAGGAGATGAAATAGTATACAAAATTACAGTAACAAACGAAGGAACTGCACCAGAAAAGGTATTAGTAAAAGATACAATTCCAGAAGGCACATCACTTATAACTGATGGTATAAAAATAGGAGAAGATGTTCAAACAGGAAAAACAGCAGAGCAATTAGCAGAAGGAATAGAAGTAGAGGTACCAGCAGCAACACAGCAAGATGAAATGGAAAAAGTAAATGGAGAAGTAGTAATAGAAGTTAAAGTAAGAGTAACAGGAAACAAGCAAGAAGACGGAAAATTAAAAGATGGAGATACATTATCAAATGAAGCGATAATTGATGAAAATCCAAAAGATCCAGGAAAACCAGAAAACGAAAAAACAACTAAACCAGTAGAGCATACATATGTTGAACCTATTATAAGTAGTGAAAAAACTTCAAAAATAGAAAAAGAAGATTCATTAAGAGATTATGCATTAGAAGGAGAAATAATTGAATACACAATTACAGTTACAAATAAAGGTAGACTTGAAAAAGATGTAAAAGTAAAAGATACAATTCCAGATGGAACAGAATTTATACAAGGAAGTATTAGAGTAAATGGAAGCGAAACATACAATGTAAAAGGACAAGAAGAACATGCAGACCAAAAAACACAAGATGAATTAGCAAATGGAATAACAGTAAATGTACCTGCAGCAGAAGACAATAATAAAGATGGACAAATTGATGATCAGGAAGCAGAAAAAACAACTGTAAGCTTTAAAGTAAGAGTAAAAGCAAATGTTGCAAATGCAGGAAATAAATATACAAAAACAATTTCAAATACAGCATATGTAGATGATGAAGAAGAAGGAACTAAATCAAATGATATAATAGTAAAGAAACCACATGTAACAATAGAAAAAACATCAACTACAGCAAATGAAAAAGTAGAAAAAGGAAAAGAAATTACATATTTAATAACATTAACAAATGATGGAACAGCACCACAAACTGTAATTGTAAAAGATAGCATTCCACAAGGAACAGAATATAAAGATCAAAGTCTAACAGTTTCAGGAGTAGAAGGAGAATTTACAATAGACAATTTAAAAGACAATGGAATAACAGTAACTGTTCCAGCAGCAACAGTATCAGAGCCAGAACAAATAACACCAGCAAAAGTAACAATTCAATTTACAGTACAAGTAACAGGAAAGAAACAAGCAGACCTAGAAGAAGTTGAACTTGAAAATGGAGAAAAGATTCAAAATATAGCAATTATGGATAAGAACCCAACTGACCCAGGAAAGCCAGAAAATCAAGAAAAAACACCAGCAGTAGAACATACATATGTAAAACCAATTATTTCAAGTAAAAAGACTGCTAAAATAATGAAGGAAGACAACCCAGGATATGCTAAACCAGGAGATAAAATACAATATACAATAACAATAACAAACTCTGGAGACTACAAAGGAGAGGTAACAGTTAAAGACCAAATTCCAGATGGATTAGAATATGAACCAGAAGGACAAGTTCAAGTAAAAATAGGAGAAGCAACACAACAACATACAATATCTGAATTAATAGGAGAACAAGGAATAAAAATAACTGTACCTGCTAGAACAGTAGGAGATCCAGAAAGCAAAAATGGAGAAGCAATAATTACATTTGAAGTAACAGCTAAAGAAGTAGAAGGAGAAGCTCACACTAAAAAAGTAAAGAATACAGCAACAATAGATGACGAATCAGTTACATCAAATGAAATAGTAATAAATGAATCTGCTTTAGGAGTAACAAAAACAGCAGTAGTAGAGGATGAAGAATTAGAAGAAAAAGATAGACAAGAAAATAAAGTAAAAGTAGGAAGTATAATAGCATATACAATAACAGTAAATAACGAAGGAGCAGCACCAGAAACAGTCAAAGTCAAAGATAAAATTCCAGAAGGAACAGAATTTGTAAGTGGAAGTATAAAAGTTAATGGAAGAGAAGAAGAAAGCAAAGTAGAAAGTGACTTAACAACAGAAGGAATAGAAGTAACAGTCCAAGCACAACAAGATGCTACACCAGGAACAGCAACAGTAGAATTTAAAGTAAGAGTAACAGGAAACAAGCAAGCAGAAGAAAAATTAAAAGATGGTGAAAAAATTACAAATACAGCAACAATTGAAGACTCAAAAGGTAAAGAAACATCATCACAAGAAGTAGAAAATACTTATATAGAACCTGTTATCAGCAAAGCTAAAAAGGCTACAATAAAAGATGAACATTTAGGTTATGCAAAAGAGGGAGAGAAAATAACATATACAATTACAGTTACAAATAATGGTGGACTTAAGAAAGAAGTAACAATAAAAGATAGTATTCCAACAGGAACATCATATTTACCAGAAAGTATTAAAATCGATGGAGTACAAAGAACAGAATATAGCGACGAGGATTTAACAGGAGAAGGAATAAAAGTTACAGTACCTGCAAAATCTGATAGAGAAGCAGGAAAAGTAACATTAAGCTTTGATGTAATAGTAGATGATTTAGGTGATGGAGAATTTGAAGAACAAATAACTAATACAGCAAGGGTAGATGAGGAAGATGTAACATCAGACCCTGTAGAAGTAAAGAAAGCAAATGTAAAATTCAGCAAAGTAGCAGAACCTGGAACAGATAAAAAAGTAACAGCAGGTGAGACAATAACATATACAATTAAAGTAGTAAATTCAGGAACAGCAGAAGAAGAAGTTATTATAAAAGATGAAATTCCAGTAGGAACAACATTCGTAGCAGAAAGCATTAAAATCAATGGAGAAGAAGATACAACAAAAGATGACACTAACTTAAGAGAAGGAATTACTATTACTGTACCAGCAGCTACACAAGAGTTAGAAGCTCAAAAAGATGGAGAAGCAACAATAGAATTTAAAGTAACAGTAAATGATTTACAAAATGGAGCTAAAATAAGAAACGTAGCAACAATGGATGAAGATCCAGAAGACCTAGAAAATGAAGAAAAACAAACAAAACCAGTAGAACATAAATATGCAGAGCCAATAATTACAGCAGAGAAGACTGCTGAAACATCTAATAAAAAAGGATATGTAGTAGCAGGAGATACTATTAAATACACAATAACATTAACAAATGAAGGTGGACTAGAAAAAGAAGTAATTGTAAAAGATACAATTCCAGAAGGAACAGACTTTGTAGATGGAAGTATAGAAGTTAATCCAGAGCATGATGAAAAACCAGAAAGTGGATACACAAGTCAAAATTTAGCTGATGGAATAAAAGTAATAGTACCAGCAGCTACAGAAGAAACAGTTTTAGCTGGAAAACAAAATGGAATAGCAACAGTAAGCTTTACTGTAAAAGTAAAAGAGCAATTAGAAGAAGGAATAAAACAAATAAAGAATGTAGCAGAAGTAAATAGAAATCCACAAGAACCAGGAAAACCAGATATTCCAGAAGATATATTAAAACCAGAAGTAAAAACACCAGTAGTAAAAATTGAAAAGAGTGCAGAAGTAACAAAGAAAAATGCTGTAGAAGTTCAAGATGAACTACAAAATAAAGTTACAGTAGGAGATATAATAACATATACAATTACAATAAATAATCTAAGTGATGAATTATCAGTAGAAAACTTAGAAGTAAAAGATATAATTCCAAATGGCACTGAACTTGCAGAAAAAGTTGATACTGAAGAAGACGGAAACATAGTTGCACATTATGATCAAGACAGTCGTACAATAACATGGACAATAAAAGAAATACAACAAGGTGAAACAATAAATGTAAGCTTCAAAGTAAGAGTAAAATATTCACAATCAGAAGATGTAAAAATATTAAATAAAGCAACAGTAGACGAAAAAGAAACAAACGAAACAGAGCATGAATATGTAAAACCAGAACCTCAAGTAGAAAGTAGCATTGTAAAAGAATCAAAGACAGAAGAAATAATTTCAAAGAATGGTTCAGTATATTATGAAATAAACTTTAGTGCTACAGTAGATGACTTTGTAGGAAAAGCCAAAATAACAATGGTAGATACACTTCCATATCCATTAGATAAAGAAAAGATGAAAGAAATGGCAGAAGAACAAGAAATAGATACATCTAATGGTGAAGAATGGTTAATAGAATTATTAGATGGTGGAACTTATGAAGAAACAGAAGGTAAATATACAATAACATGGGAAGAAGAAGTAGATGGAATAAATACATTTGAAGATGGTGAAATACAAACAATATCAAAGACAAAGACACTAGTAGTAAGATATATTTATCCAACATTAGATGAAACAACACAAAACTTAACAAATACAGCAAATGCTAAGATAGAATTAATAGAACCAGACCAAGATGAACC
>CANQSP010000026.1 GCA_947626555.1 uncultured Clostridia bacterium
CCGCCGTATGCCGAACGGCACGTACGGTGGTGTGAGAGGGAATAAATAAAATAATTATTTATTCTCTACTCGATTTATAAAATATATTTAAAAAGAAAAAAGTATACACAGAAAAATTTGTTATTCATGAAGTAAAAAAATATGATTTAAATTTTCATTCACAAATTTTTTTTTATAAAAAACACTTGCGAATAAAAAAAATATATGTTATTATAATAATTACTTTGAAAAGGGAATATAGGGGTATAGTGTTAATGGTAGCACATCGGTCTCCAAAACCGCCTGTGTGGGTTCGAATCCTACTACCCCTGCCAAGTAAAGCCATACAAGTATTGGAATGTCAATATTATGTATGGCTAAATTTTATGTTTCTAAATGTAATTGATGATGCATAAATGCATATTGAACATAAAGAGTACGCTATAACGAGAAAAATACTTGAAATTAAAATAAAGATAAAGTATAATATTATTGAATTAGTTGGTCAAGAACCATATGTATTAGCAAATCATATAATATTTGCAAAATCAAAAAATAATTATTTTAAGGAGGATTAACTATGTTTGAGAAATTATTAACCATGTTAGCTAAAAAGTTATTTCCAAATCGGGATATTTCTGTAAAGAAAATTGGAAATAAATATTTGCGCATAGCTTATGATACTACAGGCTGTAGAGACTACTTGCTAAAAGGTAAATATACTTATGATGAAGTAGAAAAATTAAATGCACTAACATCTTATAATGCAAGTTATGGGTTCTGCGAGGAACTTGGTCCTGTCGCATTTATAGGGATTCCTAATGTTAGACGTGTAGGAATAAACGGTTTCTTTTTTTATAATGTGCATGAATATGCTAAAAAAGTAGATAATAGTGAATATTATTTTGAAGCATATACACCTGAAGAAGCAAAAAAGATTGCAAATTATACAGTATATGGATTGCGGTGCAAGGATGTTGGTTTTGAAAAGATATGTGAAATTGCAAGGATAGATAAAATATCATATATTTATGATTCTAGATGTAGATTAAAAAAGGCAAAGTGTAAAAAAATATATGATATGGACTGCAAGTTAACTGGTACATATTCCTTTAATGAAGCTAAGTTACTTGCTACAGGCACTACTGGTAAAAAAGAATGGTTTTCAGGAGATGAAGAACCAATTATTTTTGCTACTGTAGGAGAAAATTATCACGTTGGAATCATAGGTATTTTAGGTAGTACAATTGAATTTATAGCAGGATTTAGAGATGTTTGGGAATATGGAGCAAAAGAACCTGAAATACAAACAATAAAAATCCTTACAGAAGAAGAAGCAAATAATATTCAATGTTTTAGCTTGTACTTATATGATGTAAGTTATGGAATTCCACAAAAGTATGATGTTGAAAAGTATGATAGAACTTTTGACAAAAGATTTAATTTTTACATGGAAGATGGCTCAGACTATCGTTTAATTAGACGCAATGAATTATTTGTGTAGTAAAAAGTAAGTATTGCCCATTAGAATCATATTATATGATTTTAATGGGCAATTTTTGTCATAAAATTTATAAAAATGAATTGAAAAAATATTAATCATATGGTATTATGTAAAAGTAAATTATAGAAATAGGTGAAACAATGGAAAAAATAAAAAAAATAATAACAAAAATATTCACAAGAGAAGTAATTGCATATATAATATTTGGAATATTAACAACTATAGTGAATATAGGAATATCAACATTATGTGAGTCTTTACTAAAAATAGAGGGAAACATATCAAGCACTATTGGAATAATATGTTCAATACTGTTTGCATATTTTACAAATAGAAAACTTGTTTTTAATTCAAAAGCAAATACAATGAAAGAAAAGTTATTAGAATTTTGGAAGTTTATATTAGGGCGTATTTTTACTATGTTAATAGAAATGGGAGGTTTTTTCATACTATATACTGTGCTTGCCATACCATTCATAATAAGTAAGTGTACTATCACAGTAGTAGTAATAATATTAAACTTTTTTATAAGTAAATTTTTTGCATTTAAAAAATAAGAATAATTATAAAAAAGACGTAAAAGTAAATGCGAAGATATAATAATTAGTTTATATGTGAAAAGGGGGGTACTAGAATTTAGGAGGAATTCTTATGTTTTCTAGTGCTTTTTTTAAGCCATTTTATTATTTAATAGTATTTTTAATTTTATTAACAATTTTTATTGCATGTTTTTTTGTACCAGTACTTTCGGAAGACTACTTACACTTTTTAAATACATATACAATTCAAATAAGTAACGAAGGATATGCATGGCCTGCTCCTGGTTATACAAAAATTAATTCATATTTTGGAAAAAGGCAGTCTCCTACAGCAGGTGCAAGTACTTATCATAAAGGAATAGATATTGGTGCACCAGAAGGAGCATATTTTATAGCAATAGCGGATGGAACAATAACATATACAGGATTCTTAGGTGGAGGAGGGTATACAATAACTCTTACCTTAGATAATAATTTAAAAATTACTTATTGTCATGTGTCGCCTTACTTTATAGTAGAAAAAAATCAAAAAGTAAAAATGGGAGAAGTAATTGGTAGAGTTGGACCAAAATATGTATACGGAGTAGAAGGAAATACTTATGAAGATGAAAATGGAAGACCTACAAATGGAGCAACTACAGGGCCACATTTACATCTTGGAGTAAGAACAGAAGATAATGAATATATGAATCCATTAGATTTATTTTCAAATATAGAATAAAATATAATTCAATGAAATTAAAGATAATTAATAAAAACAATAAAAGAAAAGTAATTAATGAAATAGCAGATCAATTAATAAAATCAAAAACAATTAAAAATGAACTAAATCAATTAATAAAAATCAAAAATAAATATGGTTAAATAGAAGAGAGATGATAAATATAGAAAGACAGATATTACATGTAGATGTAAATAATGCATTTTTATCTTGGACAGCAGTTGAAAGATTAAAAAATGGTGAAACTTTGGATATAAGGACAATACCAGCAATAATAGGCGGAGATGAAGCAAAGAGAAAAGGCGTAGTTTTAGCCAAAAGTAATATAGCAAAACAATTCGGAATACAAACAGGTGAGCCAATATATTTTGCAAGAAAAAAATGTCCTAATATACAAGTTTTTAGTAGCAATCATGCAATGTATAGAAAATACTCAGATGCACTATATAATATACTATGTGAATATACAGACAGAATTGAAAGATTTTCAATAGATGAATGTTTTATGGATTTAACGTTGTTTATTCCTAAAAATAAAAAATTAATAGATATAGCATATGAAATAAAAAATAGAGTAAAAGAAGAATTAGGTTTTACAGTGAATGTTGGTGTCGCAAATAATAAGTTATTAGCCAAAATGGCATCAGATTTTCAAAAGCCTGATAGAGTTCATACTTTATATAAAGAAGAAATAAAAACAAAAATGTGGCCACTACCAGTATCAGATTTATTCATGGTAGGTAAAAAAAGCCTTCCTAAATTGCAAAGAATGCAAATAAAAACAATTGGAGATTTAGCACAAAAAGAAGAAAGAGAATTAATAAAAAGTTTTGGAAAATTTGGAAGAGTAATTTGGGAATATGCAAATGGTATTGATGATTCAGAAGTTATATATATAGAAGAGAAGCCAAAAGGAATAGGTAATTCAGTAACATTGCCATATGATTATTCAGATATTGAAAAAATAGAAACAGTACTTTTATCATTGGTAGAGCAAGTTTCATATAGATTGAGAAAGGAAAATATGCTTGCAAAAACTGTGAATGTGCAAATAAAAACAAATGACTTTAAAGTATATTCACATCAAAAAAAATTGGATTCACCTTCTTCTAGTACTAAAATAATATATAAAGAAGCAAAAAAATTATTAGAAGAGTTATATAAATCTGTACCTATAAGATTAATAGGTGTAAGAGTAGATAATTTGTGCGAAAAAGAACAGTTACAAATATCTTTATTTGATAATAAACAGGAGGAAAAACAAAACAAAATAGATAATGTTTTAGATAATTTAAAAGAAAAATATGGTTATGATTTTATAAAAAGAGCTAGAGATTTTGAAAATAAAAAAAATGAGTAGACAATCCTTAACACATATTTCTAACCTGCTCATATAATATAGTAATAGCAGTTATTTGCTATTAGGGAGGTGTTTATTATGTGTTATCAAGATGGAAACAATGAAAATAATGAATGTTATCAATGCCCAAATTGTCCATGCGAAAATAACTATCCATGTGGAAATAAAATGTACTATGAATGTAAAATAAAAACTAAAAAAGAAAAGAAATGTTGCGTAGATTTAATAATATTTGTATTATCTTTACTATTAGCAGTAACTTTAGGACTAATAATAGGTTCAATACCTGCTGTAGCAACAGTTTTATTTGCAGCATTAGCAGCATTAATCGTATTAGCAGTAGTATTTTTAATAGGAATTATAGTTAGAATTATAGAATTAGCTTGTTCAAAAAAATGTAATAGGTAATAAAATAGGTGTGCTTAAGAATATAAGCACATCATACATAGGAAAATTCATAGAATAATTAATAAAGAAATATTAATATTTGGCAAGTGTTCTAATGTAAATTGCATTAATTAAAACACAGAAATTATATAAATAAAACATCTTGAAAATTGTAAATATATGGTATATAATAAACAAAAAAGTAAAGGAGTCGTTTAAATGACTGTAATTATTGATGGAAAAGAATTAGCAAAGAAAATAAGGGGACAAGTTGCACAGGAAGTTGAAAAGTTAAAAAATAGAGGAGTGAATCCAAAACTTGCTGTAATAATGGTAGGAGATGATCCAGCTTCTAAGGTATATGTTAAAAATAAAAGTAAGGCTTGCAATGAAGTAGGAATAGAATTTGAAGAATTTTTATTAGATAAAAACATAGAAAAGAACGAACTTATAACTTTAATAGAAAAGTTAAACTGGAGGCAGGATATACATGGAATATTACTACAAAGTCCTATTCCAGAGCATTTAGACATATATGATGCATTCGGCGCAATAGATTATAGAAAAGATGTTGATGGATTCCATCCAATAAATATAGGTAGATTAGCATTAAACAGGCAGACATTTATTTCATGCACACCTCATGGAATTTTAAAAATGTTACAAGAATATAACATTAATTTAAAAGGAGCAAATGTTGTAATTTTAGGAAGGAGCAATATAGTAGGAAAACCACTTGCGCAAGTATTATTAAATAATGATGCAACAATAACCATTTGCCATTCAAAAACAAAAAATATTGATAAAATAACAAAAAATGCAGATATTTTAATATCAGCAATAGGAAAAGCTAAATTTGTTACTGCGGATATGGTAAAGCAAGGAGCAGTTGTTATAGATGTGGGAATTAATAGAGGAGAAGATGGTAAATTAGTTGGAGATGTTGACTTTGCAAATGTAAGTAAAAAAGCATCTTATATTACACCAGTTCCTGGGGGAGTTGGACCTATGACTGTAGCAATGTTGTTAAACAATGTTGTTATAGCAGCTAAGTACTTAAATGCACAGTAGTACTTTTAAGAGTTTGAATTTATTAAAATAGAATAGAGGATTATAAAAAGGGCTTATTTTTAGAAAAGTAATTCTAAAAGTGGGTTCTTTTTTTAGATAAATTTGACATTTGGTGAGATAAATTAAATAAGACTAAATCTAAGAAATGAACACTAGAAGATTTCTATCATTACAGATATTATCTCAAACCGTAATTGAGATAACAAGTCAAAACTAAAAAATATTTATTATTTTATTATATGAGAAAGGAATAGTAGGTGGAATGGAAGATTTGAAATATTGGCTATGGATTTCTAAAATAAAAAAATTAGGAAGTATAACAATTCAAAGATTATTAAAAATATATGGAAGTCCATATAAAATATATAATCTAAAGAAAGAAGAACTACTAGAGGTAGTTGGAGAAAAATTATCTGAAGAAATTTTAGATTCAAAATATAGGATAAATTTAGAAAATGAAATTGAATATCTAAAAAGAAATAATATAGAACTTATTTCGATTAAAGATAATAGGTATCCTGCAAAATTGAAACAGATTTATGATATGCCAATTTGTTTATATGCAAAAGGAAACATAGAAATATTAAATAACTTCTCCATTGCGATTATAGGTTGTAGGGACAATACGAAATATGGGGAACAAATGGCAAAAATGATATCAGAAGGGCTTACAAAAATTAATGTAGTAACCGTAAGTGGTTTAGCAAGGGGAATTGATAGTATAGCACATAAATCAACAGTAGAAAAAAATGGAAAAACGATAGCGATAATTGGTAGTGGCTTAGATAAATTATATCCAGAGGAAAATTTAGAATTGGCAAAGGCAATAATAGAAAAAGGCGGTGCAATAATAACAGAATATCCTATTGGAACTAAGCCAGAAAAGTTAAATTTTCCTGCAAGAAATAGAATTATAAGTGGAATATCAAATGGAATAGTAGTAGTAGAAGCCAAAAAGAAAAGTGGAACAATGATAACTGTAGATTTTGCCTTAGAACAAGGAAAAGAGGTATTTTGCGTACCTGGCAATGTAACCAGTAAGAATTCTGAAGGTACAAATGAATTAATAAAAGAAGGTGCAAAAGTTGTAACTAAAATTCAAGACATAATAGAAGAATTTTATTGACTACAATTTTTAATTTGATATAATACCAATATTAAAATATGTTAAGAAAAGAAGAGAAAAATATGGAAAAATTAGAAACACGAACAGAATTAGCAGATAATTTTGAATTAATAAAAAAGAAAAAAAGTAATATAAAAATATATCCAATATATAGAGCGTTAACATGGGATTTATTGTTTTACTACTCAATAATTTATTTGTTTTTTACTTTAGAAAAAGGGATGAGTGTATTACAGGTATTTCAAATAGAAGCATTTTATATGCTTTTTAAGGCTATAGTTCAAATTCCATCTACTATATTAATAGAAAAAATAGGCAAAAGAAAAAGTCTGATATTAGCTAATTTCATTGTGGCAATACATTTATTAATAATAATGGTTTCAACCAATTTTTTATGGTTAATATTATCCCAAGCATTGTGCGCCATTGCATTTATAATAAAGGGAACATGTGAAACAGATATGTTATATGATTCAATAGAACATGGTGAAAAAAGAGGTGTAAAATTTTCTAAAATTGAAGGGAAAGCAACATCATTATATTACTATATAGATGCAATAACTGCATTTGCATCAGGTTTTTTATTTGTAATAAACCCTTATTTGCCTTTAATACTATGTTTTATTGTATCATTAGTAACATTTTTTATTTCAATAAAATTTGAAGAAATACAAGAAAAATCGAAAAAAAGAGAAGTAAGAGAACAAATTAAAGATGTAAAAAATTCTTTTAAAAATATATTCAAATCAAAAAGGTTAATAAGTTTATTAATATTTAATATAGTTTTTGTTTTTATGTTAAAGACATTGCAGATTTTTAGAAATACCACTTTGTTAGCAATTGGAATACCAGAACAATATTTTGGAATAATATTTTCAATATTAGGATTAATAGCTGGCATATCAGCAAAAAATCAGGGAAGAATCCATAAAAAATATAGAAATAGAACTTTAAGTTTTTTAGCAAAACCACTTGCAACATCATGCTTATTAATGGGAGTAATTTTACTATTTAATCTACCACAGGCAATAGCATTGCCAATGATGTTAGTACTATACACAATACAGTATATAATGAAGGGACCATATTATACATTAATAAAACAATATTTAAATAATTTTACAGATAGTAAAACGAGGGTAATGATATCAACAGCTAATAATTTACTAGAAAACATAGTGGTATCATTTGTTATATTTATATTATCATATGTAGTAGAAATTATACCAATTTCTTATTCATTGGTAGGAGTTGGAGCAGTATCACTAATAGGTGTTATACTTTTATTAGATTATATGAAAAAAACAGTAGGGAAAAAGCCAGAAGAATATAGTAAGAGTGATTTTTTAATAAAATTATAGTTGTTATAAGGCAAAATATTAATATATTATTTATTTAGTAACATTTTGTGGGGACCAGCAAATTATAGCTTGTAGATAAATTTTATTTTGTAAAACTTGTTTTACAAAAATAAAATTTGTTAACAACCTATTATGTAGCTGGGAGTTACTAAATAAATAATATATTCATATTTTGCTTTTATAGTTAAAATTATATCCATTAAACTATTTAACCCCGTCCCTAATAGTTTAATTAAAAAAAAGTATGCTAAAATTTTGCTATAAAAGTTGTTGACAAATAAAAAAAGTTAATAGATAATATAAATGAAAAACAACAGAAAAAATAGTAGAAGTACCAAGGAGGAAGTTATAGATGTTCATATTTAATAAAATAACAGTAAATTCTCAACTACCAAAAAGAATAGCAACATTAGGGGAAATATCAAATAATTTATGGTGGTCTTGGAATGTTGAATTTTTAGGATTATTCAGAGAAATTGATTCGGATTTATGGGAAACAGTAGAGAAAAATCCAACAAAATTTTTAAAATTAGTATCACAAGAAAAATTAGAAAGTGCTGCAAACAATGCAGAGTTCTTAAAAAGGTATGATAAAATAAGTAAAGATTTTGAAGACTACATGAATAGTAAGTCTACATGGTTTTCAAGAAATTATCCAGATAATCAAAATGATGTAATAGCATATTTTTCAGCAGAATATGGCTTAGATCAAATATTATCCATATATTCTGGTGGACTTGGAATTTTGTCAGGTGACCATTTAAAATCAGCAAGTGATTTAGGGTTACCTTTAGTTGCTGTTGGATTATTATATAAAAATGGGTATTTTCATCAAGAAATAGATGGATATGGAAATCAGGAAACAGAATATAAAAGTTTAGATATATCATCACTTCCTATTACAAGAGTTAAAGATGCAGAAGGAAAAGATTTAATAGTATATGTAAAATTTCCTAAAAGAAGGTTGTACCTAAAAGTTTGGCAAATAAATGTAGGAAGAGTAAAGTTATATTTATTAGATTCAGACATAGAAGAAAATAACGAAGAATATAGAGGAGTAACAACAACACTTTATGGTGGAGACCAAGAAATGAGAATTCAACAAGAAATTGTTTTAGGAATGGCAGGGGTAAGTTTATTAAGATTATTAAAAATAAATCCTACTGTTTATCATATGAACGAAGGTCACTCTTCATTCTTAATATTAGAATTAATAAAAAATTTAATGAAAGATAAACAAGTTTCATTCGAAATAGCAAAGGATATAGCTTCTAGTAAAACTGTATTTACAACACATACACCAGTGCCAGCTGGAAATGATATATTCCCAGTAGATTTAGTTTTAAAATATTTTAAAGATTATTGGGAAAGATTTGGAATATCACAGCAAGAATTTATAGAAATGGGAATGAAAGTAAATCATAATGAAAATGATGGATATAATATGGCTATATTAGCATTAAAAGTTGCAGGAAAGAAAAATGGAGTAAGTAAACTTCATGGAGCTGTATCTAGAGAATTATTTGCAGATGTATGGCCTAACATAGCACCAAATGAATCACCTATAACACATGTAACAAATGGAATTCATACGTGCACATGGCTTGCTAAAGAAATGAAACAATTATATAATAAATATTTAAATCCATATTGGCAAGATAATATTTGCTTAGATTCAACTTGGGAAAAAATAAACGATATTCCAAATGAAGAATTGTGGAATGCACATAAAGTTAGAAAACAAAAATTGATAAATTTCGTAAAAGAAAGTACTACTACAAGGTTAAGAAGAAGTGGGTATAGCTACGAAGAAATAAATAATATTACTTCAAAGTTAAATGCTGATACGTTAACTATTGGTTTTGCAAGAAGGTTTGCAACATACAAAAGAGCAACTCTATTATTTAAAGACTTAGAAAGAATAACTCAAATATTTAATGATGAAAAAAGACCGATACAAATAATAATTGCAGGAAAAGCACATCCGGCAGATAAACAAGGGCAAGATTTAATTAGATATATACATGAAATTTCAATGAAACCACAATTTAAAGGAAAAGTTTTCTTACTAGAAAATTATAATATGTCAGTATCAAGGCATTTAATTAGTGGAGTAGACGTATGGTTAAATACTCCAAGGCGTCCAATGGAAGCATCTGGTACAAGTGGCCAAAAAGCTTCTGTAAATGGAGTTGTAAACTTTAGCGTATTAGATGGCTGGTGGGCAGAAGGTTATAATCAAAAGAATGGTTGGGCTATTGGAGCAAACAAAAATTATGATAATTATGAAATACAAGATATTGAAGATAGTCAAAGTATTTATTCAACATTAGAAAATAAAATAATACCTATGTATTATAATAGAGATGAAAATGGAATATCTAATGAGTGGATTCAATTAATGAAAAATTCAATAATTTCAACTGGTGGAAGGTTTAGTACTTCAAGAATGCTTGTAGATTATATAAATAATCTATATATGCCACTTGCAAATTTATATAATAAGTATTATCAAAATTTAGATGTAGTTACAGAATACAATAGCTGGAAAAAATCAATCTATACAAGTTGGGAAAAGGTTGAATTAATTGCAGAAAATAATTTAGATAATATTACAATTGATGCTGGAAATAATATAGAAGTAAAATGTAAATTAAAATTACCAAATATTGCACCAGAAAATGTAGAAGCGCAAGTATATTATGGAAAAATAAAAGAAAACGGAGTTATTGAAAAAATAGCAGTAATTCCTATGAAATTATATGAAACAGATGAGTTACATTCTACATACTCTTATAAAGCGAAAATAGAACTTACAACAGGAGGAGACTATGGATATACTTTTAGAGTAATGCCTAAACACGAAATGTTATTAGATAGTGAAAATTTGAATTTAATTAAATGGCTTGTAAAATAGAAAATATATTTTAATAATACATATAAAAAATAAAGAATATTTTTACTTGAATAGCAGTAAAATATTCTTTATTTTTGTATTTTATTGTAATTTTTATTTACCCATAAAATAAGCTTGTGTACCAGATGATGAACCTAATACAATTATATAATCTGAACATCCAATAGGTAATTGAACTGCAAATTTAGTACTAACAACTTTTCCATAATCTGAATCTGTTGATAGATTCATTGCACTTACAACATATGATGTACCATTATATACAATATTTTTATTATCACCTGTACCAGCAATCTTTCGATCTAAGCTTACAGTAGTTGTTTTAGTAAAGTTTGTTAAATCTACATCATATTCTACAACAGCCCATTCCATATTTTCTTTTGGCTCTTGATATTTGTAAATAGAACCAGGACGATTACAATATTCTTGTACTTGACTTGCAGCTTCAGCACCTCTTATTACATTAGTAACTCTCGCTGGTGTATCTACGTATTCTCCAGAATAATATTTTGATGCAATTCCCCATTTACCTATAGCTAAAGGATTAGTTTTAGATGATGTTTCTCCATTTATATCGTTGTTATCGTTTTCGTTGTTATCACTATTATTGTCATTATCATTATTGTTGTCATTATCAGTATCATCGTTAGTATTGATTTCGTTAGTATTGATTTCATTATTATCATCATCATTATTAATGTCATAGTCATTATAGTCTTCATCATCATCATTATTTCCATCATTATATTCATTATAATCATTATCATCTTCAATATCATTCTTATTATTTAAACTATTAGTATTTTTATTATTTAGCTGAGAATTATTATAGTTTGGAACATAGTTATCATTGTTATTATTATTGTTGTTATTCAATAATACAAAAACAATTAAACTTGTTAAAGCCACTACAACAACTATAAAAGCTATAATAATTAAGATAAGTACAGAAAGATTTATGCTTACTTTTTTTCCTTCCATATTTTTCCTCCTTTCATCAAAAATCTTTGTAAAAATTTTATATATTTATAATTTTATTGTCAATAAATATTACAAAAAGTTCATATTAAATTAAAATATTGCAAAATTATTACGTTTGTGATAGCATAGACTCAAAAAAATAGCAAAGATTATAATTATTGATACTTTTTATATAATGTAAAAATCAAGAAAGGAATGAAATAAAGTATGAAAAAGAAAATAGTTTTAATTTGCATTATTATAATTTTGGTAGCTGGAACTATATTATTTATTATGCATCAAAATCAAAGTAAAAATACACCAGAAGATGTATTAAATACATATATGTCGTATATAGGACAAAAGAATTATTCAGGTATGTATAGCTTATTAAACGAAGAGACAAAAAGTAGAGTATCTGAGGAAGATTTTACTACAAGGAATAAAAATATATATGAAGGAATTGAAGTCCAAAATTTAAACATAAATATAGTAAAAACAGATAATAAGGATGACAATGTTGAAATAGTGTATTCTACAAAAATGGATACTATGGCTGGCGAAATTAGTTTCCCGAATACTGCAACTTTAACAAAGAATGAAGATAAAATGTATGAATTATCATGGAATTCTACAATGATTTTTCCAGATTTAAAAGATGAATATAAAGTTAGGGTATCAACCTTAACTGCAAAAAGAGGAACTATTTACGATAGAAATGACATTGCAATAGCAGAAGATGGTATAGCTTCTCAGATTGGTTTGGTACCAGGAAAAATAAATGCAGAAACTAAAGAAGCAGATATAGAGAAAATAGCAAATTTATTAGAAATTTCAGTAGATACAATAAACAGTGCATTATCAGCTTCATATGTAAAAGATGATACATTTGTGCCATTAAAAACAGTTCTAAAAACTCAGCAAGATTTAAAAAATGCTACGTTAGAAGTAAAGGGAATAAAAATTATAGATGTAACCCAAAGAATATATCCTTATCAAGAGGTAACAGGTGCTTTACTGGGATATATTCAAACTATAGGAGAGGAAGAACTAAAAGAAAAACAAACAGAAGGTTATACATCTTCTAGTAAAATTGGAAAAGAAGGTTTAGAAAGATCCTTTGAAAGAAAATTGCATGCACAAAATGGTGCAGAAATATATATTGAAGATGAAAATGGAAATAAAACTAAAACACTTGCTAAAATAGAAGCAAAAAATGGAGAAAACATAAAACTTACAATAGATGTAGTAAAACAACAAAATGCATATAATCAATTTAAAGAGGATAAATCTGCTTGTGTAATGATGAATCCATATACAGGTGAAATTCTAGCACTAGTAACTACACCTACTTATGATAGTAATGATTTTACTTTAGGAATGACAAATGAAAAATGGCAAAGTTTAACACAAAATCCAGATAATCCGTTATATAATAGGTATTTAGCAAGCTATGCACCAGGTTCATCATTTAAGCCTATTGTAGGAGCTATAGGATTAAATACAGGTTCATTTACAGCAGATGAAGACTTTGGAACAAGCGGTACAAAGTGGCAAAACAGTAGCAGTTGGGGCGATTTCTATATAACAACATTAACAACATATAGTGGAAAGGCAAACTTGCAAAATGCACTTATATATTCAGACAATATTTATTTTGCAAAGGCTGCTTTAAAAATTGGAGCAGAAAATATGAAAACTAATTTGCAAAAATTAGGTTTTGCCAAAGAAATAGAATTTGTACAAAGTATTACAAAGTCTACATATTCTAATACAGATAGTTTTATAAATGAAACTGCACTTGCAAATACAGGCTATGGTCAAGCTGAAGTATTAGTTAACCCTATTCATGCCGGAATGATGTATAGTAGTTTTGTAAATGATGGAAATATGATAATGCCATATATAGAATATAAAGAAAATGTAAAACCAACATATTATCAAGAGGGAGTATTTTCAAAGGAAGTAGCACAAACAATTAGGCAAGACTTAGTGCAAGTTGTTGAAAATGCTGATGGAACTGCACATGGATTAAAATTAAATGGAAAAACAATTGCAGCAAAAACTGGTACAGCAGAAGTAAAGGCAAGCAAAGATGATACTGAAGGTAGAGAGATAGGTTGGCTTAACAGTTTTAACGTTGGAGAAAGTGAAAAAAATTCTTTGTTAATAATTAGTATGGTAGAAGACGTGCAGGATAAAGGTGGAAGCCATTATTTAATTCCAAAAGTGAAAAATTTATATTAAAATAAAAAACGAGACTAATAATAACATATTTAATAATTGTATAAAATAATTAGCAAAATATTAATATATGATTTTTTTAGTAACATTTTGTGGAGACCAACAAATTATAGATTGTAAAAAAATTTATTTTGTAAAACTTGTTTTGCATAAATAAATTTTTTTTACAAGCTATTATGTAGTTGGGAGTTACTAAAAAAATAATATATTCATATTTTGCTTTATTTTATAAGCATAACTTTAAATTAATAATTTGCATTTTATATTAAAATATAAATTAGAGTTATTATTTGTTTGAACCTGAAGAAGTGACATTTTGCACATATATTTTATAGCTACATGAAAGTAAAACTGATTTCAGTAAATATAGGTTATCATGACTAGAATGTTTATCTATAAAATCTTTTCTAGTATAAGTACAAACTAATGCTTCTTCAAATAATTTACAAAATTTATCATAAGCATTTTGCAAGTTTGAATCAGTTAGAGCAATGTTAATTAAATTATTTATATCTTGCATACTATAAACTTGTTTTAAAACACAAATTACAAATAATTTAGCAATTTGAGATTTTGAATATTGCTTTTTTATTGGAGGTTCAATTAAATCATTTTTTACATAGTTATTTATCATTGTTTTAGTAAGAATTTGATTCTCATCATCTTTTTTTTCATTATTACAAAATATAAATGGAGATAGGCAAGAGTTTACAAGTGTAACTACTTGATCTAAATATAAATTTATATTTGGTAATTCATTCCATGTAGGTATGTGAAATCCGTCTATTGAAACATGCATATTGTTAGTCATAAGTTTCAGTCCTTTCTATATTTATTTGCAAATTTTACTACACCTTTAGGCATTATAATAACATTTTTAGAATGGTTAGTCAATAGGTTGACAGAGTGCAAAAGAAATGATAACCTGGTACAATAAACTAGATAAAAAGTTATCACAAACTTTGAATAAAAAATAAAGTTATCGAACGATAATTACTTCATTTTTATAGATGGGAGGAAATACAAATGAAAGGTATAAAATTAGGAAATAAGGAGTCAAAGTATCCAATTATACAAGGCGGAATGGGGGTAGGAGTATCACTTCATAATTTAGCAGGCACAGTTAGTAAGGAAGGTGGAATAGGTATAATTTCAACCGCAGATATTGGATATAACGAAGAAGATTTTTATAAAAATCCAAGGCAAGCAAATTTAAGGGCTATTGGAAAAGAAATAAAAATGGCAAGGCAAATAGCAGGGGAAGACAAAATATTAGGAGTCAATATAATGGTCGCATTAAGCGATTATGATGAAATAGTAAAGGAATGTGTAAAAAATAATATAGATTTAATTATATCTGGAGCAGGAATCCCAAAGGATTTACCACAATATGTGCAAGGAACAAATACTAAAATTGCACCAATAGTTTCATCTCTTAGATGTTGTAAATTAATAGTAAAACATTGGCTTAGCAAATATAATTATGTACCAGATATGATTGTAATAGAAGGACCAGAAGCAGGGGGACATTTAGGATTTAAAAGAGAAGAATTAGATGAAAATTGCAAGCCAAAATTAGAAGATATAACAAAAGAAGTAGTAGATTATATTAAAGAAGTAGAAAAAGAAGAAAATAAAGAAATTCCAGTTATTGTAGCAGGAGGAATTTGGGATAATAATGATATACAGAAATATTTACGTATTGGAGCATCAGGGGTTCAAATGGCAACGAGGTTCGTTACTACAAACGAATGTGATGCTTCAGATGAATTCAAAAATGCATATATAAATGCTAAAAGTGAAGATGTAAAAATAATTACAAGTCCAGTTGGAATGCCTGGAAGAGCAGTTTATAATAAATTTATAGAAAAAACAGAAAATGAAAAATGCACAATAGATAGATGCTATAATTGCATAAAAACTTGTAATGTAGTTAATACACCATATTGTATAACAAAAGCATTAGTCAATGCAGTTAAAGGAGATACCGTTAATGGCTTAGTATTTTGCGGAAGCAATGTTTATAAAGCAGATAAAATTGTTTCAGTACATGATTTAATGCAAGAACTTGTCTTTGGGGACGGTTCTCAAAATCCGGATTTTAGGGACAGACAAAAAATAATATAATGAAAATAAAATATAAAATTTTATTTGATAAAAAGATATAGAGAATAAAAAAATATATACCCTTCTATTTACAAAATAGCATAGAGGGGTATATAATTTTATGGGAGGAAAGTTTATGAGTATTACATTTGAAAGAAAAATAAACTATTATGAAACGGACAGAATGGGAGTTGTGCATCATTCAAACTACATTAGATACTTAGAAGAAGCAAGATGCTCATGGCTAGAAAGTTTAGAAATGCCGTTTTCAAAATTTGAAGAAAATGGAATAACTATACCAGTACTGGGGGTAAACTTAAGTTATAAATATCATGTTACATTTAATGATATAATACAGATAAAAATATTTATAAAAGAATATTCTGGTGTTAGAATGACAGTAGGTTATGATGTTACAGACAAGAAAACTGGAAAAACAGTACTTACTGGAGAAACTAAGCATTGCTTTACTGATAGGAATTTAAAACCTATAAATTTAAAAAAATGTGCACCAGAATTTAGCAAAAAGTTTGAAAGTATAGTCGAAAAATAGATTATACATAAAAATACTAAATAATTTATATAAAAGATGAAAAATTATATGCCTTTCGTATATTTAATATAGCGAAGGCGAAGAAAGGAATGGTTATTAATTATGAAAGAAATTAATTTAAAGGTAGAAGGAATGGCATGTTCAGGATGTGAAAATAGAATAAAGAATGCAGTAAAAACAATAAGTGGAGTAGATGAAGTAGAAGCAAACCACGAAACTGGAGTTGTAAAGGTTAAAGCAGAAGATAGTGTTAATATTGAAAATATAAAGGAAAAAATAGATTCTATTGGATTCGATGTAAAAGGAGAAATTAACTAAAAAAATGTTTTATTATACTGAGTGCCTTTTGAGCAAAACAAGAAAGGAATGAATTTTCTAATGAAAAAGATAATACTTGCAATAGATGGAATGACATGTAGTGCTTGTTCGAATGGGTTAGAAAAATATTTAAATAAGCAAGAAGGGGTAAGTGCGGCATCGGTAAATTTGGTAATGGCAAATGCTCTTATAGAGTATGATGAAAAAATATTAGATCAAGCTAAAATCGAAAAGTTTGTTGAAGAAGCGGGCTTTAAAAGTTTGGGCTTATTTACTGATGAAAAATTAGAGACAAAGAAGAAAAATCAAAAAGTAAAATTTATAATATTTACTGTTTTAGCTGTTATTTTATTATATGTTTCAATGGGTCATATGGTAGGTTTACCCACATTAGATATAATAAATATGCATACAAATCCTATTAATTATACTATTGTTTTATTACTATTAACATTAGCTTTTTTAGTGTACGGTTTTGACATTATAAAAAATGGTTACAAAAATTTAATTCATGGAACTCCAAATATGGACACATTGGTAGGAATTGGAGTAATAAGTAGCATATTATATAGTTTATATGGTACGTATATGATAGTTAAAGGTAACCACATGTATGTAGAAAATTTATATTTTGAATCAGCTGCAATAGTTATTTATTTCATAAAGTTAGGAAGATATATAGATGGTATAAGTAAAGACAAAACAAAAGATGCCATAAAAAATCTAGTAAAAATAACACCCAACCATGCAACATTATTAGTAGATGGAAAAGAAAAAAGGGTTACTCTTGATGAAATAAAAAAAGGTGACGTTGTAGTATGTAAGCCTGGTGAAAAAATTGCAGTAGATGGAGAAATAATATCTGGAAAGGCACATTTAGATGAAACTTTTATTACAGGAGAGAGTAAGCCAACAAATAAAACAGTTGGAGAAAAGGTAATTGCAGGAAGTATAAATTATGACGGCTATATAGAGTATAAAGCTGAAAGAATAGGAAAAGAATCTACTATATCAGAAATTGTAAAATTGGTAGTAGAGGCAACAAATACAAAGGCACCTATTGCAAAAATAGCAGATAGGGTAAGTGGATATTTTGTTCCAATAGTTATAATAATTGCGGTTGTAACATTTATAGTTTATTTGTTATTAGGAAATGATATGGCTGTATCTATAAGTACTTTTGTTACAATATTAGTAGTAGCATGTCCATGTAGTTTGGGGTTAGCTACGCCACTTGCAATAGTTGTAAGTGAAGGATTATGTGCTAAGAATGGTATTTTAGTAAAAAAGAGTGAAACACTAGAAAATGCTAGAAAAGTAAATACAATTATATTTGATAAAACAGGTACTTTAACTTATGGAACTTTAAAAATATCAGAAATATTAAATTATAAAAATGAAGATAGGTTATTACAATTAGTTGGAAGTATAGAAGCAAAGTCTGCTCACCCAATTAGTAAGGCATTTATAGATTATTTAGATGAAAATAAAATTGAAAAATTAGAAGTGCAAGAATTTAATGATATAAGTGGCTATGGCATTATAGGAAAAGTAGAAAATGAAGAATTTATATTGGGAAATTCTAAGATTTTGCAAAAATATGAAATATTGAATAACCACTTGGAAGATGAAGAAAGATTAGCACAAAACGGAAATAGTATTATATATGTAGTGAAAAATAAAGAAATTATAGCATTAATAGGTGTAAACGATATTATAAGAGATAATGTAGAAGAAGTAATACAAGAGTTGAAAAATAATAAAATTGAAACAATTATGCTAACAGGTGATAATGAAAAAACAGCTAAAAAAATAGCAGAAACTTTAAAAATAGAAGAAGTTATAGCTAATGTTCTTCCATCTGAAAAAGCAAATGTAGTTAAAAAGCTAAAAAAAGAAAACAAGTATGTTATGATGTGTGGAGATGGAATTAATGATAGTCCTGCTTTAGCAAATGCAGATATAGGAGTAAGTGTAAATAGTGGAACTGATATTGCTATGGATTCTTCAGATGTAATTTTAACTAAAAATAATTTATATTGTATTATTAAATTGATAAAAATAAGTAAGAGGACAGTTAGAAATATAAAACAAAACTTGTTTTGGGCATTTTTCTATAATAGTTTAATGATTCCAATAGCTATAGGTTTCTTAAAACCTTTTGGTATAGCTATAAATCCAATGATTGCATCATTAGCTATGGTATTTAGTAGCATTACTGTTATATTAAATGCTTTAAGATTATCATCAACAAAGGTAATTAATTCAAAAAAATAATTATCTTTGTCATGTATTCAATACTAAGTGTAGAGAGAAAAGAATGAAATAAAGGATGGAGTAAATATGAAAATAGTTACAAAAATACTAATAGTAATATTAATTGTTTTGATGTTTATAATGCCAATAGTTAACGCAAAAACATATAATATAACAAATCCCAATATGGCTATTAATATAGATGATAGCTATATAGACATATTTACAGAGTATGACGAAAATAAAGAAAAATTATCTAATATTGTATCAGAGGAAAACTATAATCAGTATGTTCAAGCAGGTAAAAAACAAGGTATATGTGTAGATTTAGTAAAATTAAATAGTGAAAATAAAAGTACTATAGAAATTATAGTAGATACTTCTAGCTTAAGTAAAGATTTTTTAACTAGAGATTTAAAGGATTTGAATGATGAAGAATTGAAAAACTATAAAGAAAGGTTTATAGGAAATTTAAAAGAAGGGTTAGGAGAATCAGAGTTTGAAATAATAGATAATGAAATTTATATTGCAGACGATGGTGATAAGTATATATTTTTATCTACAAATACTTCTAAACAAGAAGCGGATTCATTTTATACAGTTAAAAATTATAAATTAATAGGTATTAATGTAACATGTGCAGAAGGTACAGATATAGACGAGAAAGAGTTAAAAGAGATAGTTAATAATATACATATAGAAGATACTACATACAATGATAGTTTCTACGATTTTGTAGAAATACTAGCATTTGGCTTACTTTGTATTACAATAATAGTTGTATCGATAATTAAAAAAATAAAATATAAAAATGGAGTAGATATTACCAATCAACAAAAGGAAAAGTATAGTAAGTTTGGTGGTTTTTTAAAACTTCTTTTAGTATTACTTACACTGGATTGTATATTTATAGTAATTACTGGATTTATTTATATATTAAATTCAACAATTGTAGCATATGCTATGGAAGCGGTTAGATGTGTAATTATGCTTATACTTGCTATTTTAACTTTAAAAAATATACGTATAAGAAGTATAGATTCAGCCAAAAAAATAAAAGCGTATATGTATATAATGCTAGCAATTAATATTGTTGTAGCTATAAGTGGAATATTATATTCAATTTTGGATACGGAAAATGTTTATATGAATCAATTCTATGTTACTCATATAATAAATATAGTAACAAGTATTAGTAGAACTGTAGTGTTTACAACATATTTTACAGTTTCAAAAAGAGCAAAAGTATATTATGGATTATATAATAAATAGAGATGAGGTAAGAAATTAGGTTGTAATATTTACTTCCTAATTTCTTTTTATGTGGTGAGTTTTTTGTAGGCAAAGTGGAAAATAAATGCATTTTTTGTAGATTTAATTAATTTTAATGGAGTCCTATTAGGACTCCATTTGCAGTTATAAAGGAGGTATGGTTTTAAATCCAACTAGGATTTTACATATTCCAATTTTGTGATGTAATCGTCTTCACTAATGCCTCTAAACCACATATCATATAAATATAATAACTTCAAATTTTTATATAGTACATATAGTAAAAGTAAAAAGTTAAATTCAATAATGCAGAAAATAAAATTTATTAACAATCTATAGTATATAATTGATATTTTGGAAAGAATGTGATATAGTAAAGAAGAAGTTTTGTTAGTAAGGAGAATGTTAATGTTTGGTTTTGGTTTAGATAGAAGAACAATTTCTATAATTGTAATAATTCTACTAGGTTTTACTGTGCTAAGATATATTTCAAATCCAGAAAGTTTATTAAGTTTAGTTTTAACTGTTCCAGCCGTATTAATAGCAATAACATTTCATGAGTTTGCACATGCATTTGCAGCAGATAAATTAGGAGATGATACTCCTAGAAGACAAGGAAGGTTAAACTTAAATCCACTTTCACATTTAGATCCTATTGGATCAGTTTTATTATTTTTTGCAGGGTTTGGATGGGGTAAACCAGTAGAAATAAACCCAAGAAATTTTGATAGGAAAATATCAATATCAGCAGGTGAAGCAATAGTCTCATTTGCAGGACCACTAATGAATTTTATACTAGCAATAGTTTTTACAATTATAGCAGGAATAGTTTTATTGGCAACTAACTGTTATATAAGTTTTAGTCCTTTTGGAGGTATGTCAATTATAGGGGCAAATCAAGCAATAGTAATAGCAATGCAAGTTATAGTACAATGTATAACCATAAATTTAGGATTGGGAATATTTAATTTAATTCCTTTACCACCATTAGATGGTTCAAAAATATTAAGAAATATTTTACCTTATAGAGCAAAAGAGTGGATGGATAGAAATTGGCAAGTATTATATATAATATTTGTTGTAGTATGGATAACACCAATAGCTGGAACGATAATTTCACCAATAATATCAGGGTCATTTAATGTAATTATGAAATTCATAATAGGATTATTTGGAAGAATAATATAGAATAGTAAAAATAATTAAGAAATGGAAAAAGAAGAAATGTTAGTATTAGGAATTGAAACAAGTTGTGATGAAACATCTGTAGCAGTAGTAAAAGATGGTAGAGAAGTTTTATCAAATATAATAAGTTCACAAGTACCAATACATGAAAAATTTGGGGGAGTTGTTCCAGAAATAGCTTCTAGAAATCATGTAGAGGCTATTTCTAATGTAATGAAAAAAGCATTAAAAGAAGCAAAAGTTACATTGAGTGATATAGATGTAATTGCGTGCACATATGGTCCAGGACTTGTAGGAGCACTTTTAGTAGGAGTTTCATATGCAAAAGCATTAAGTTATGCTTGCAATAAGCCACTTGTTGGGACTAACCATATAGAAGGTCACATTGCAGCAAATTATATAACTCACAAAGAATTAAAGCCACCATTTCTAGCAATGATAATTTCAGGTGGACATACTCATTTAGTTCACATTAAAGATTATAAAAGCTTTGAAATATTAGGAAAAACTAGAGATGATGCAATAGGTGAGGCATTTGATAAAGTAGCTAGAGTTATTGGTTTGGGTTATCCCGGGGGACCTAAAATAGACAAGCTTGCAAAAGAAGGTAATGCAAATATAGAACTCCCTAAGACTCATTTTGATAACTTAGATTTTAGTTTTAGTGGAATAAAAACAGCAGTAATAAATTTAAATCATAAAAATCCAAATATGAATAAGGCAGACTTATCAGCAAGTTTTGAAAAAACAGTAACAGATATTTTAATAGAACATACTTTAAATGCTTCAAAAGAGTTAAATATTAATACAGTGGTATTAGCTGGAGGAGTATCTGCTAATAGTTATATAAGAGAAAAATTTTTAGAATTAGAAAAAACAAATAATATGAAAATATATTATCCAGAACCTGTATTATGCACAGATAATGCGGCTATGATAGCTTCAGCCGGTTATTATAACTATATTAATGGAGTCACATCAGGTTTAGATTTAAATGCAGAGCCAAATTTAAAATTGCTAAACTAATAGGGACGG
>CANQSP010000027.1 GCA_947626555.1 uncultured Clostridia bacterium
AATTTGGAAAACTTCTTAGAAATTAATAGATAAAGGTTCACAGAATGAACTTTTTATGGTATAATATAGAAGGTAGATAATAATGGAAACCAAAAAATAGAAATATATGGGGGATTCATATGGAGAATAATATTGAAAGTGTGAAAAGTAACAAAAGAAAAATCAATTTAAAATATAAGGTAACTATATGTGTTGCCTTATTAATTTTATTTTTAAGTGTAAATTTACAAATTGGTTGTTCTACAGTTAAAGCAACAGATACATTAAAAAATTCAGAATCTAATGGAAAATGTTATTTATCTGACATATCTTATGTGGATGGGCAATCATCCGCAGCAAGTGGGCATACTATTAAATTAGATAAAAACGATAGCGATAAAATGATAACTCTAAAAGTAAGTGGAGAACCTCAAGTATTCATAAAAGGTATAAGTGCATGGGCATCATCTCATATTGTTTATGATATAAGCCATTTAAATTATGACTATTTTACTTCATATATAGGAGTTGATATAAGCGAGCAAGATACGTATTTTAATACAGGTGTAAAGTTCTATATTTACACATCTAACGATATGCAAAATTGGGAAAAGAAATTAGAGTCAAACGTATTTTATGGCTGGAGTGATGCACAACATATAGAGGTAGATGTTAGAAATGTAAAATATTTAAAATTAGTTGCAGATAATAATAGTCCAAATTGGTGGGCAGAATGGTATGATGAAGCAATTTTTGCTGATGCAAAATTAATAAAAGAAGGTTATGTTGAAGATGAAACTTCTACTGTTGATTTTGTAAAAACTTTGGACGAATATGACGAAATAATTAGATTACATGAAGGCGAAGAAATAACTGGAGAATATGAACTTGCTTTATTACAAAGAGAATTAGTAAGTAATGCAGGATACGATATTTTACAATACTTTGCAAGAAGTGAAGAATCATATAAGGAAACATTACAATGGTTAATGTCAGATTTAGAAACTTTACGTCTTTATGTTTTAGGTGGGGAGCCAGATGGAAACTATATATCATCTTTACAAGCATTAACAAAGTTATATAATGCACATAAAGAAGACTTAAGTAATACTAACAAAACAGCTCATGGTACAGTGTATGGTGACTTATATAGAAAAATGATGATTACACTTTCATTAACACACTCTGCACAAGTATCATTATGGATGGATACAACAAGTCCGGAAAATCAATCAGACCCAGTTACACGTTATGAAATTTTCAAAAAATTACATGAAGAAGGAAAGTTTGTTGTTTCTTCAAGGCAAGACCATACACCATGGTTTGAAGATTTAAAAGTAGAAGAAATGCGTTATGTTTTAAATAACATTATAGATGATGAAGAAATTTTATGGTTAAATGAATATACACAAAAATATATAGATGCAAATCCAAACAAAGAAGAAGAATATTTACAACCACATCATTACATGAAATATATAGACCCAGATTATGCTAAACCAGAATATCATGATTTAGCAAATAAAGAGATGTGGGATGAAAAATATGATTTCCTAAGATATGGTGTAACATATAGACCAGGTGTAGTAAAACTATGGATGAACATTGAAAATGGAGCTGTTTGTGGTGGTATATCTAAAATAGGTTCTAACATAAGAGGTGTTCATGGTACACCATCATCTGTTATTAGTCAGCCAGGTCATGCAGCACTTATTTACTACAGAAAAGATGAAAACGGCAATGGTTATTGGACAATAGATAATGATGTTAGTGGTTGGGCACAATCAGGAAAAACAGAAAAATTAAGTGTAAGAATGCCTCTAGGTTGGGGTAGTGACAGTTATGTAGAAGGTTGGGCTGCAAGCTATATTGTGTTAGCACAAGAAGCTCTAAACCACTATGATGCATATGAACAAGCTACAGAACTTATAATGGAAGCAAATTCATATAAAGGAAACCCTGCAAAACAAGAAGAACTATATAGAAAAGCATTAGCAATACAACCTATAAACATTGATGCATGGTATGCGCTAATTAATTTATATAAAGAAGATACTACAAAAACAGAGGAAGATTATTATAAATTAGCACAAGAAATAGGGGAAAACTTAAAATGTTTCCCACTACCAATGTATAATTTAACAAATTTAATTAAACCAATGTTAACAAGTACAGGTTATTCATTTAAATTTACAGTATTACAAATTAATTTATTAACAGAAGGAAGTACATGGACAGATAACACACAAGTTTATCAACCAAATATAACTAGAACAGTAGCTTCTTTCTTACTTGGACAAATGGATAAAGACCTTGCAACATTTTCATTTGACGGAGAAAATGCTGGCAAAATAATATTATCAGAACGCTATGATGGTAATGGAATTCATTGGGAATATAGCTTAAATGGAAAAGTAAGTTGGACTCCAGTAACATTTACAGCTGATGAAAAACATGAGAAGCTTTTATCAACTGAAGAAATAAACAGTATAACAGCTGAAAATGACATTTATATTCATATTGTTGGAACAGGATATGAGGAAAGTAATTTATATAAAATAGATATAACATCACAAAAAAATCCAGATACATTATATGCTAATGATTTAGAAAATCGTGTTGTTGGGGTTACATTAAATACACAATGGAGATATGGCGAAGGTGATGAATGGACTACTTACAGTATTTCTTCACCACAGTTAACAGGTGATAAAACAGTACAAATAAGAGAACCAGCAACAGGAACAATGCTTGCGAGCGAGCCTATAACTTATAATTTTACAGAAGATGCTCAAGAAGATACAAGAAAATATGTGCCAGTATCTCACTTATCTATTCATGCAGTATCAAGCGAAGCAACATCTAACCAAGGAGCAGCAACACATTGTATAGACGGTAATTACAATACAAGATGGCATTCAGATTGGGGAGGAAAAGACCAAGAAAGATATATAGTAATAAAAGTAGATAAAGTAATTTATTTATCAGCAGTAGAATTCGTTCCAGCTGGAGGCGGAAATGGTAAAATATTAGATGGTACAATATATGGAAGTATGGATGGAGAAAATTGGGAAGAATTATCTAATGTAAAGAACTTAGCAAATAATGAAGAAATAAAACATTTTGAAATTGAAAATCCAACTAAAGTACAATACATTAAAATTGTTGCAGATAGAGCTTCAAATGGAAATTGGTTTACAGCTAGAATGTTTAATATATACCAAGACTTAACTAAAAATCCTCATCCAACAGCAGGAATTGCTTATAGTACTACAGAACCAACTAATCAAAATGTTGAAGTAAGACTTATAAATCCAAGTACAAATATTAAAATTACAAATAACAATGGAAGTGATACTTATATCTTTGAAGACAATGGAACATTCACATTTGAATTTATTGATGAGGAAACTAATAAAAAAGGAACAGCAGAAGCTAAAGTTGATTGGATTGACAGGGTAGCGCCAACAGCTACTTTTGAATATAGTATTGAAACTATAACTTATGATGAAGTTGTAGCAAAACTTATTCCTAGTGAAGAAGTAACTATATTAAATAATGTAGATGATACTTATACATTTGAAGAAAATGGAGAATTTACATTTGAATTTAAAGATGCTGCTGGAAATCTTGGCTCAGCAACTGCAAAAGTTTATTGGATTGGTGCAACACAAGATTTATTAGATCCAGAAAATCCAGATATAGAAGTTGAACCAGAAACATCAGAAGCAGGAAAAATAGTATCTGACGAGTATAAAGTAGAAAATGAATATATCTCAGATGTTACATCAGATACAACAGTTAGTGCATTTAAAGAAAAAGTAAAAAGCAATAAAAGAACAACATTTATAGATAAAAATGGAAATATATTAGAAGAAGATGGTGTTGTTACTACAGATACAGTTGTAAAATTGGAAGATGATACACAATATACTCTTGTAGTAAAAGGTGATGTAGATTGTAATGGAAAAGTTACAATAAATGATCTTGCAAAAATGAAATTACATCTTGTTAATATGGAAAAATTAGAGGGAACTAAGTTAAAAGCGGCAAGTATGAGTGGTAATAGTAATCTTTCAATAAATGATATTGCTAAAATGAAGTTAATGTTGTTAAAATAGTTATGCTAAGGTAAATAAAAAAGAACACAGAGACATTTCTTTTAGTTATAAAGAAAGTAGTCCTAGGTGTTCTTTTTTCTTGCGACTACAACAAATCTTCCGATCTGTTGTATGATAGGCACAAGTAGAAAGTGTAAGGAGCGTATCGGGATATTCTGCAGTTTTTGAAATATTATATAAAGAAGAGTTTATTGCATTTTTTACAAATTCATTATACTCGTCTTCAGTTTCGGCATTTACAAAATAATAATACCTAAATACATTTTCTTCAGACTTGTAATATACCCTTGATTTGAATACTGAAATTATTTCGAAAACACTATCTTCATTTGTAGTTGTAAAGCGAATAGTAGGGTGTGAGTCATAAAAAGCTTTATCTGAGTATTTTAATAAATCTCTGAACATAGTACCATTTTTCATATTATGACCATAAATTAATAGATTAGCACTTTTTTCATCAAAATTATAATCTTTATCTAAATAAATTGAGCCACTTGAAGAATAACTTTTTTTGTAATCATGATTCATATAAAAGCTATTATCTGTATACTGTAAAACAGGATAATTTATTTTTGTGCCTTCAATTTCTAGCCAAGCAACTATATCTTCATTTTGCTTTTTTAATTCTTGAACTTTTAACATTCTTTCAGTTATTATATTCTCAGATTCAGAGTTTCCTAAATCTTGAAAATGTTCATTAGAGTATATATTTTCAATAATTTGATTTGATTCTACATTTTGATTTATTATGATTTCATTTAATAAATTACTTTGATTTTTTGCATTATACCAATTTAAAACACAGTGTATTATACAAAAGAATGCAAACATAATTGCTAATATACATAGTATGTAAAAAATTTTTTTAATAGTATGCATATTAATTTCATTCCTTTCTAGTATTGTTTATAAGGTATATATAGTAAGTAAAATATATTAATTTTCTAGTATATAAGCAAAGGTATATACTAGAAAATTAATTACTTAAATTAGAATTCTTTTCTTTTTAATATTAAAGCACAAAGTGTTGAAAATACGAGCAAAGCAAAAGAAATTTCAAGTGCTATAGTATTATCTCCTGTCTTTGGTGTTTCATCTTTTGGTGCTACTGGAGTGCTTGGTGCTTCAGGCTCTTTTAAATCTAGTTTTGCATAGATTACTGTAGCTTTAGTTATTGGAGTTTTAAAATCAAATACTTTAGTTAATGCTTCATCTGAATAAAATCCATTTAAAACATAATTTGAAAGACCTAAATCTTCTAAGTCAATAGCAGATGTTGCTCTTTCTTTTGATAATGTTGTACCAGGTTCTACGCCAACTTCTACTGCTTTATCTCCTAAATTAATAGTTACTATAACGTTTTCGACATATTCAGTTCCGTTGATTGATACGTCATCATTTTCATTACTTTCAAATAGTACTTCATTATATTCATTAGTAATAACTACTTTATTATCATCTAGTAAAATTTTATCAACAGTTCCCTCTTTATTATCTACTTCAAATTCATCTAATTGATCATTTTCTGCAAGATAAAGAACATTTTTGGTTTCAGTAGAAGAAATAGTACCATTCATTATTACTTTTGGAGTATTTGTTACTTCTGTTCCTTTACCAATTTCAATACCAACATTTTCACCTTCTCTGTTTTTGTAAAGAGTTAGGTCAATTATTTCAATAGTACCACCATTTACTAAAATTCCACCATACTCACAGTTTCCTATTGTTACCTTATTTAATATTACATTTCCACCATTGTATGCTTGAACACCATATTTTGCAGCGCCACGTAGGTTTAGATTATTTAAAGTAAGAGTTGAGCCATTTCCTGCTGTAATTAAAGTACCGTTTTGACCATCGTTAGACCAATTTTCTGTGTCCCTTGAAATAGTAAAGCCATTACCATTAATTATTAGATTTTTATCGCTTATACCTATTGGAGCAGTTAAGGCAATGTTTGTTCCAAGAGAGATAGTGTCACCTGTTTGAGCTTCTTGGATTTTATTTAATAGTTCTTCAGAAGTATTTACTGTATAAGTTGTTGCTTTACTAAAACTAGGAATTAATATTAAAGAAAATAGCATAATATATAAAAGTAAAAGTATTTTACAAATTTTTTTCATATTATCAAATCCTTTCTATAAAATTTAAATATTTTACAAAATTTATTATGACAAAATTTTTTATTTTTATACAATTTTCTTATAAAAAATGTCGTTCATTTTTAAAATAAAAAGACTTTTTATCTTGATGTTTTTTGTGTTAAAATACACCAAGGAGGAGGTGTAGCAGCACCAATAGGAGGACAATTATTCAGTGAGATTTTACCATATTTAGAAGTTGTAAAAGATGGAGAAACAGAAGAAAATATAATTGAAACAGTAGAAGTTCCAGATATTGTAGGATTAAATATTAAGGAGGCAAAAGTAAAATTAAAAGAGGCAGGATTACAAATAAATATAAACAGTGAACAGGAAGAGTTGGATGAAGAAAATAATTTTGTTAAAGTTCAAACTCCAAATGCAGGGGTAAAAGTTAATAAAGGAAGTAATATATTTGTAGATATATAAAATAAAAAAGATAAAAAAATAAAAGTATGAAATGCATATAATGTAGAATATATAAAATGTAATGAAAAAGAAAAGAGGAGGCCATAATTTTGACCTCCTTTGAAGTTATTAGATTTTTTTAGATTCATGCGACTATAGAAGATAGTTTTAAATCATAGAAGTAAAAACATTTGAAATTTTGCTTAAATTTATTCAAATATTCTATTTCTTCATGAAAACCTTCAGGTCTGGTTTTATGCAGTTCTTCTACAGTACCCAGTTCAAATGAATCAATCTCAATGTCGTTATATAATATGTGAGATGAAATTATGCCATTGGAGATAGTGTGTTTTGTTGTAAAAAGTTCAGGCATAAATTCTAGTAATTCATCTAAACTATATTCTGTAGGAAATATAAGACGAGTTAATGTAAAATCAGTATCGTCTGGATAGTTGGAAAAATTCATTGGCATGCCCACAAGAATTTTTTTATATTTCTTAAATAGGCAAGAATTTTTTGGTAATAATCGAGGTGTTGCAAAGAGTGAATTTTTGTATCCAACTCCGTTTTCATAAACGAATATCCAATCTGCAAGCCCAGTAAGTAAACATTTTTTTAAAGATATAGTATCAATATCAATATTAGATTTTGTAATATGAAGACGCTCAAGCAACTTATTAAAATACATAGAAATCTTTGAAAAATTAACCTTATTGATATTTTGATCTTCAAGTAGAATAGGATTTGGACCAATAGCTTGCTTAAATAATTCTACTTCATAGAATAAATCTGACTTGTAGAAAGCTAAAGCATGCATAGGTCTATTGTAACAAATGGATCCATATTCTAATAGTAAGCAACAAATTAATGCATCATATTCTACACCGTACTTTTTTGCCTCTACCAGTATTCTGGAATACCTAACGTTTAATGGTATTTTGTTCATTTCTATGCCTAATTCGGTTATATTCTTTTGCTCGTCAATTGCACCAAGATTGTGTAACAATTGCCAAGAAGCTTGAAGATTATCTTCGTTAGGCTTATGAAAAAAGTCTAAAGAACAAATATCAACATTGTAACGCACCAATGAAAGTAGAAGAGTATCCATACGCAAACAGTAAATGTCTGGAATGGGAGATGGGTGCATATTTTCAAACTTCGTATCACAACATAGATAGTAAAAGCCTGGAGTACATCTACCTGCACGTCCTTTTCTTTGTATTGAATCTGATTGACTGATAGTTTTAAGACAGAGTGAAGGAATATCATCAATGATATCAAGCCTTTTTTCTAATCCTGAGTCTACAATCATATCAATATCTGGTATTGTAACTGAAGTTTGAGCGATATTTGTAGAAAGAATAACTTTACCATTAGGATAATTATAAAAAGTTCTTTGTTGCTCTTCTGAACTTATATCTGAATGTAATTCCAAAAGAGCACATTTTACATTGTAACTTTTGAAAAGCTTTGTTAGACTCTTTTTTAGGTTTGCAATTTCGTTCTTGCCAGGAAGAAATACTAAAATGTTATTTTTGCATCGGGCAAGTGAGAGTATGACATTTTCTAATTCTACAGCTGGTTTTTGACAATAGCCAACGTTATAGGCATTTGACCTAATTTTTATAACAGGTGCATTGTTAAGATAACAAGCTAAAAGGTTACTTTCTAGTGTGGCACTCATTACAACCAGTTTCAAATTAGTACCATCACTTATTAATTTTTTTACATAGGCAAGTAAAACATCTGCCTCAATACTCCATTCATGAATTTCATCAATAATTAAAACATTATTGTTTGTGCTCATGATTTTAGGAGAAAGCTGAAATAAAAGTTCACTACCTTCTGTTGAATAAATAATTTGTGAATTATTACTATAGTTACATTCGATACCTGTATAAAAACCAACTAAATCTCCAACAGGTTTATTACCGAATTGTTCTGCTACATATTTTGCTGGCATCATAGCTGCAAGTCTTCTTGGCTGAGTTACTATTACATTATATCCAGCTTCTGCTAAGTAGATTGGAACTTTTGTGGTTTTACCGCAACCAGTAGCACCTTCTATAATTGTTATTTGATTTTCTTTTATAGTCCGAACGATTTCTTCTTTTAAAAGTTCAATAGGCAACATAACATATTCCTTTCTAAAGTGCATATTTATATAGTTACATTTAAATCTAAATAAAAATCCTCCTTTCATTAATATCTTCTATATTTTAGAAGTATAATATACAAAATATGTATTAAAATTATATACTATTTTACATAAAAAGTCAACAAAACATTTAAGACTTAAATGTTATAATCATGTATTTGAGGAAGATTTAATAAAATTATTAATCCTGTAAATTTATATGTTAAAGGGGATTTTATAATAAAAACATTTACAAAATGAAACTTTAGTTATATAATTAACACGTCAAAATATAATTGTATAAATAAAGTTTTATATTAAGAGGAGAAAGTTTAAAGAATAATAGCAACTTTTACTTTTAGCAACTAACTTTGTGCCTTAGAAAGGAAAGAAATTGACATGAAATTAAAAGAAATACTTGTAGGAGTTGAAGGACTAAAAGTTAGAGGAAACTTAGATGTGGATGTAAAAAATATAGAAAAAGATTCAAGAAATATAGTGCAAGGAAGTATGTTTATAGCAATAAAAGGCTTTGAGGCAGATGGACATGAATATATTTTAAAAGCAGTAGAACAAGGAGCATCTGTTGTTATGGCTGAAGAAGGAGTAAATTTAGAAATAATAAAGAAAATTCCAGCAACAGTAACAGTTATAGTTGCAAAAGACACAAGATATGCTTTAGCAATTTGTTCATGCAATTTTTATAATAATCCATCAAGAAAGTTTAAATTAATAGGCATTACAGGAACAAAAGGAAAAACTACAACATCATTTATGACAAAAGCAATATTGGAAAAAGCAGGACATAAAGTAGGCTTAATAGGAACTATTGCAATATATATTGGAAATAAAAAATTAGAAGATAGTGACAGAACAACTCCAGAAAGCAATAAGTTACAAGCAATTTTTGCTCAAATGGTAGATGAGGGTTGTGATGTAGTTGTAATGGAAGTTTCATCACAGAGTTTAAAATTAAATAGAGTTGCAGGATGTGATTTTGATATAGGAATATTTACTAACTTTTCAGAAGACCATATTAGTGAAAAAGAGCATCCAGATATGCAAGATTATTTCAATTCAAAATTAAAATTATTTGAAATGTGCAAAAAGGGTTTTGTAAATGCAGATGATTTTCATAGTGCAAAAGTTCCAAAATTGGTACCAAATTGTGAAATAACAACATATGGAATAGATAATTTCTGTAGTGTACTTGCAAAAGATATAACAATAACAAATTCATATGTAGATTTTAAAGTAAAAATTGGGCAGAAAAATGAAAGAATAAAAACATGTATCCCGGGAAGGTTTAGCGTTTATAATTCATTAGCTGCAATATGTGTAGGAACAGCCTTAGGTGTAACAGCAGATAATATAAAGGATGCACTTTTAGAAGTTAGAGTTCCAGGAAGATCTGAATTAGTAAATAATAAAAAAGAATTAACTATAATGATAGACTATGCACATTCGCCAGAAAGCCTAGATAATATACTAAGTGCTGTTAAATCATATACAAGAGGAAGAGTTATATCTGTATTTGGTTGTGGTGGAGATAGAGATACAACAAAACGTCCTATAATGGGTGAAATATCAGGAAGAATAGCAGATTTTACAATAATAACATCAGATAACCCTCGTACGGAAAATCCACAAAAAATAGTAGATCAAATAGAACAAGGAATAAAAAAGACTAAAGGTAAATATATATGTATTGTAGATAGAATTGAGGCAATTAAATATGCAATAGAAATGGCAGATAAAAGGGATATTATTGTTTTAGCTGGTAAAGGACATGAACCTTATCAAGAAATAAATGGTCAAAAATATCCATTTGATGAAAGAATAATTGTAAATGATATTATAGATGGAAAGTATGAAAATAAAAAATAAAATATAAATGTAAAATAAAGAATAGTATAATTAGAAAAGTAAAAAACAAAAGATGTAATAAAAAGGAAATACATAAAGGAAAAAGTAGGGGGAGAGCATGGAATTTCAGGTAAAAGTTTTATTAATAAGTTTTGCAATAACAGTAGTAATATCGATGATAGTTATACCAATTTTAAGAAGACTAAAGGTAGGACAGATAGAAAGAGATGATGGTCCAAAATCACATCTAAAAAAACAAGGTACGCCAACTATGGGAGGAATAATAATTATAATAAGTATGATAGTAATATGTACGTTCTTATATTACTATTATACTAAAATAAGAATTGAGCCAGAAATAGCAAAGAACATACTACCAATGTTATTCTTATCAATAGGATTTGGTCTTATAGGATTTATAGATGATTTTAAAAAGCTTATATTAAAAAATACTAAAGGTTTAAAACCAGTGGCAAAAATGTTTGGATTATTAATAATTTCAGTTGCATATACTTTATTCCTTACAATGATATTAAAAACAGGAACAGATATATATATTCCATTTGCAAAAATTTATATAACTCTTCCATTATGGATTTATATACCGTTTGCTATATTAGTAATGCTTTCAGCTACAAATGCAATTAATTTAACTGATGGAATAGACGGATTATCTAGCAGTGTTACAACAATAATACTCACAGCATTAACAGTTATAGCAATTATATTTGATATTAAAGAAGTAACCATATTTGGAAGTGCTTTAGCAGGAGCATGTTTAGGATTTTTATTATTTAATTTATATCCAGCAAAAATAATGATGGGTGATACAGGTTCATTATTATTAGGTGGAGCGGTTGCTGGAATGGCTTTGTATTTAAAAATGCCATTGCTACTATTAATAATAGCAATAGTTCCTATAATAGAAACAATATCTGTTATACTACAAGTTGTTCATTTTAAAAGAACAGGTAATAGGTTATTCAAAATGGCACCATTACATCATCATTTTGAATTAAGTGGATGGAAAGAAAATAAAATAGTTAGAGTATTTAGCATAATTACATTAATTGCTTGTATTATAGGAGTAGTAGCAATTTAAATTAAAATCATTATATTATTAGCATATTGCAACTTCATTTAGAATATGAAAATTTAAGATAGAAGAAATATATAAAACTTAAGAAAAAATACTAATTTTTGGAGGAAAAGATGGCAAGTAGAAAGGTAGAAAAAGTATTAAATTCGAATAAGAAACCTTTTGATTTTATATTATGTGTTACTATTTTAGTATTGTTAGCCTTAGGAATAGTAATGGTGCTTTCAGCAAGTGCACCTTCATCATTATCAACTACTGGAAATAGTTATACATATGTTATAAATCAGGCCTTTTTTGCGGCAATAGGAATATTTTTGATGTTTGTAATATCAAAAATAGATTATCGCTATTATAAAAGGTTATATAAATTAGCCTATGTTGGATCTATTATAGCACTATGTTCTGTAGTTATACCAGGAATAGGAGTAACCGTAAAAGGTGCAACTAGGTGGATTAATTTAGGTTTTGTGCAATTTCAACCTTCAGAGATTGCAAAAGTAGGGTTAATTGTCTTTTTTGCAGGGTATTTAGCAGACCATAAAAATGAGTTAGGTTCATTTAAAGATGGCTTTATAAAACCATTAGCATTTTTAATACCTCCAGTAGGTGCATTGTTCTTTTTACAAGATCATTTAAGTGCCATTATAGTAATTGGAGCTATAACATGTATAATGATGTTAATGGCAGGAAGTAGATTAAAGTATTTTTTGACAGCAGGAGTAACAGGAGTTGTAGCTGCTGTATCAGGAATGTTTATATTAGCACAAAAAACAGGTGTTGGTGGTTTTAGATTGGCTAGAATAACAACATTTTTAAATCCCTTTGCAGATATGCAAGGTGATGGTTGGCAAGTTGTCCAAAGTTTATATGCAATAGGCTCAGGTGGACTTTTTGGTTTAGGTTTAGGAGAGAGCAAGCAAAAGTATTTATATTTGCCAGAACCACACAATGATTTTATTTTTGCAATAATAGCAGAAGAACTAGGATTTGTTGGGTGTGCTATAGTAATAGCATTGTTTGCAGTTTTTATATGGAGGGGAATTTTAATTGCTATGAAAGCTCCAGACTCATTTGGAAGTTTACTTGCAATTGGAATAACATCACTTGTAGGAATACAAGCAATTATAAATATAGCAGTTGTAACATCATCTATGCCAGCAACAGGTATGTCATTGCCATTTTTTAGTTATGGTGGAACAGCATTAGTTATTTTATTATGCTGTATGGGAGTATTATTAAATATTTCAAGAGCAGGAAATAAAGTATAGAATAAAAAATTTTTTTAAAATTATAGACACCTTTTAAAAGAAAGGAATGTTTTTTGTATGAATGTTATTATTGCGGCTGCTGGAACTGGTGGTCATATAAATCCAGGAATAGCAATAGCAAATAAAATAAAAGAAAAAGAGCCAGATTCTAAAATAATATTTATTGGAACTCCAAGAGGTTTAGAAAATGACTTAGTTCCAAGAGCTGGCTATGAATTAAAAACAATTGATTCATATGGAATAAATAGAAGTATAAGTTTAGATAATATAAAAAGATTATTTAAAACGATTAAATCAATTGGTGATGCAAAAAAAATAATAAAAGAATTTAAACCTGATGTAGTTGTAGGAACTGGAGGTTATATTTGTGTATCTGTTGGAATGGCTGCTAAGAAATGTGATATACCAATTGTATTACATGAAAGCAATGCTTTTCCAGGTATGGCAGTAAAATTACTGTCAAAAAAAGCAGATGTGATACTTACAGGTTTTAAAGAAGCAAAAGATAGGCTTCCAAAAGCAAAAAATGTTGTAGTTACAGGAACACCAACTAAAGTACAAAAGCTTAATATGAGTGAAATGCAACAGCTAGAAATAAAAACAAAACTAGGATTTAAAGAAGAGTTACCTTTGGTGTTTGCATATGGAGGAAGTCAAGGAGCCAAAAGTATAAATGAAAGTCTAATAAAAATTATAAAAGAAAATAGAAATAAAGAGTACAATATATTATGGGCAACAGGAAATTCAGGTTATGAAGAAATAACTAAAACTTTTGAAAAAGAAGGTATAAATATAGAGAATATTTCGCATGCTAAAATAGTGCCATATATATATAATATGGAGGAAATCTTAAATATAGCAGACTTATTAGTGTGTAGAAGTGGAGCCATGACTATAACAGAAATTTCAAATGTTGGAAAGCCAGCAATATTTATACCATTTCCATTTGCTACAGAAAATCATCAAGAATATAATGCAAAAGTTTTAGAAAAAGTAAATGCGGCTAAAATTATTTTAGATAAAGATTTAACAGCAGAAAAGTTAGATGCAGAAATAAAAAGCATAGTAAAAAGTAAAAAAAATTTAATTCAAATGGGAAAAAATGCAGAGAAAATTAAAGTATTAGATGTGCAAGAAAAAATATACATACAAATAAAAGCTGTTCAAAAACATAAATAATATATTTAGATATTTAAAAACATTGTATTGAAAATTTAAAAAGGAGAGAAAAATGACAGAAAAATTAATTATAGTTGAGTCACCTGCCAAAGCGAATACAATAAAAAAATTCCTTGGTGGGAATACAAAAGTAGTTGCTTCTATGGGACATATCAGAGACTTACCTAAATCAAAGCTTGGAGTAAATTTAGATAATGATTTTGAACCAGAATATATAAATATAAGAGGAAAAGCAAATTTAATAAAATCACTGAAAAAAGATGCAGAAAATTCAGAACAAGTGTATCTTGCAACTGACCCTGATCGTGAAGGAGAAGCTATTGCATGGCATTTAGCATACATATTAGGTATTCCAGAGGATAGAATATGTAGAGTAACTTTTAATGAGATAACAAAGGAAACAGTGCAAGAGTCAATGAAACACCCAAGGAAGATAGATATGAACCTTACAGATGCACAGCAAGCAAGGAGAGTATTGGATAGAATAGTTGGTTATAAAATAAGCCCTGTTTTATGGAAAAAGGTAAAAAGAGGATTGTCTGCAGGAAGAGTTCAATCTGTTGCAGTAAAGCTTATAGTAGATAGAGAAGAAGAAATAGAAAAGTTTATACCAGAAGAGTATTGGAATATATATGTAACACTTTTAGATGAAAGGTCTAAAAGTACTTTTGATGCTCATTTCTTTGGTAAAAATGAAAAGAAAATGGAAATACATTCAAAAGAAGAATTAGATGTAATTTTAAAAGGAATTGAAAATGCAAAATATGTAGTAACAGACATAAAAAAAGGAGAAAAGAAAAGAACACCAGCTCCACCATTTACAACAAGTACTATGCAACAAGAAGCATCAAGAAAATTAGGTTTTTCTTTAAAGAAAACTATGTCTGTTGCTCAAGGTTTATATGAAGGTGTATCAATACAGAATAGAGGTTTTGTTGGATTAATAACGTACATGAGAACAGATTCAACACGAATTTCAGAAGAGGCAAGAACAGCAGCTAAAAAATATATATGTAAAAAATATGGTGAAAAGTATTATGAAAATAGATACTATAGAACTAAAAAAGATGCACAAGATGCGCATGAAGGTATTAGACCAACGTATGTGGAATTAGAGCCAGAAATTATAAAAGATTCTTTAACTCCAGATCAATACAAACTATATAGGTTAATATATAATAGATTTATAGCAAGTCAAATGGCAACAGCAATATATGATACAATCGCAGTGGATATAAAGGCAAATGAATATAATTTTAAGGCCAATGGTCAAACTCTAAAATTTGCAGGTTTTATGACTTTGTATGTAGAATCAGATGATTCAAGTCAAGTTATAAAAGGCAAAAAATCAAAAGGTACTGAATTTATAAATGAGGATACAATTATTCCGGAATTAGATGTAAATCAAGAGCTAATTAAAAAGCATTTAGAATCAAAGCAAAGTTTTACAGAGCCACCTGCAAGGTATACAGAAGCAAGCTTAGTAAAAGTTTTAGAAGAAAAGGGCATAGGAAGGCCAAGTACTTATTCTCCAACTATAACAACAATATTGGAAAGAAGGTATATAGAGAAAGAACAAAAACAATTAAAACCTACAGAATTGGGTAGAGTTGTAAATAAGTTATTAATTGAAAACTTTAGTGATGTTATAAATGTTGAATTTACAGCAAAGATAGAGGAACAATTTGATGAAATTGCAGAGGGAAAAGAGCAATGGAAAAAAGTTATTAGAGAGTTTTATGGACCTTTCAAAGTGACTTTGGACAAAGTTGAAAAAGAATTGGAACATGTAAAGTTAGAATATGAAGTTTCAGATGTACCTTGTGAAAAATGTGGCAGAATGATGGTTATTAAGTATGGAAAATATGGTAAATTCCTAGCTTGTCCTGGCTACCCAGAATGTAGAAATGCAAAACCAATTTATGAAACTATTAATGTTCCTTGCCCTGTATGTGGAGGAAAAGTTCAACTTAGAAAAACTAGAAGAGGAAAAAATTATTATATTTGTGAAAATAATCCAACCAGCTGTAATTATATTTCATGGAATAAGCCTAAGATAGGAGAAAAGTGGAGTCCAGAAGATAATATAAAAGTAAAAACTAGAAAAAGAAAGACGACTACTAAAAAAAGTAGTAATAAGTCAGTAACTAAAAAGTCTACGGGTTCTACTAAAAAGAAAGTGGTAGCTAAAAAGAAATCAAATAATGAATAAGTTCAATGTGAATTGAACTTATTTTTATGTGTTAGTAATCTATAAATAATTTTATTATTTTGCTTTTTACATATATTACTATTGACATGGAAAAATAATAGTGATAATATATGAATAAATAATCATATATTCATATAAAGAGGTGAATGTAATATGGAAGAAATAAATCTAAATTATATATGTGGAGAAAAATGTCCTCATTATAATCAAATAAATGAAGTTAAGAAAACAGAGCCAACTGAAGAAGAAATAATAGATATGGCAGATATGTTCAAATTATTTTCAGATTCAACGAGATTAAGGATAATATGTGCAATTTTGAATAGTGAATTGTGTGTATGCGATTTATGTGAGTTATTGAATTTAACTCAATCTAATGTATCACATCAATTACAACTATTAAGAAATAGTAAACTTGTAAAGTACAGAAAAGAGGGTAAACAGGTATTTTATAGTTTACAAGATAATCATGTAGAGAAAATTATTAGAATGGCATTAGAACACATAAAGGAGGAAAGGTAATATGCATGAAGAAGGAATCTCAAAAATAGATTTAATATTATACATAATTTCAATAGTATTATTTATAGTAGGATTTATACCATCATTAGAACAATATAAAGTATTTATATATTTAGCAGTAATAGTTATTGCTGGATATGAATTATTAATAAATGGAATAAAAAATTTTTTCAAATTTAATTTTGAAGAAGAAACATTGATGTCAATAGCAGTAATTGCTGCATTTATATTAGGTGATTTTGTAGAAAGTTCAATGGTAGTACTATTATTTTCATTAGGAGAATTCTTAGAAGATATGGCTATAGAAAATTCAAATAAAAGTATAAAAAATATAGTAGAAATAAAGCCTAAAAATGCAAATGTGTTAGAAAATGGGGAAGCAAAAGTTGTAGATGCTAAAAATGTAAAACCAGGGGATATTATTTTAATAAAACCAGGTGAGATGGTTCCATTAGATTGTAAAGTGTTAGATGGAGATTCTACTTTAGATACTTCTAATATCACAGGTGAAAGTAAACCTCAAAGGGTAAGTGGAAATGATAACTTATTATCAGGGGTAATTAATTTAACAGGAAGCTTAAAATGTATAGTAACAAAGGATTTAGAAAATTCAACAGCCTCACAAATAGTTGATTTAGTATATGAAGCAACGAACAATAAAGGAAAAACAGAAAAATTTATAACAAAATTTTCGAAGACTTATACACCTGCAGTATTAATTTTATCAATGATTATAGCAATATTTCCTACAATGTTATTTAATCAAGATATATTTATTTGGCTTAGAAGGGCTTTAGTATTTTTAGTTGCATCATGTCCATGTAGTATAATAATATCTGTACCACTTGCATTTTTCTCATGTATAGGAAAAATTTCTAAAAAAGGTATGTTAGTAAAAGGAACGAAACATATAGAAGACTTGGCATTAGCTAAATATGTAGCTTTTGATAAAACAGGAACTATAACAACCGGAAAAATGCAAGTTGATAAATTAGTTGCTGAAGGTAAAATACCAGTAAAAGAAATGGTTCAATATATGTATAATCTAGAAAAAAATTCAAATCATCCTATATCGACAGCTATAATAAAAGAAGCAGAAAAGAGAGATGCAAAGATAAGCATGCAAGTTAAAAATTATGAGGAAATATCAGGTCATGGATTATATGGAAAAATAGATGGAAAAGATGTACTATTTGGAAATGAAAAATTATTGGAAAAATATGATGTAGCGTATGAAAAGCTGGTAAAAGATGCAATTTATTTAGTTGTAGATGGAGAAATTGAAGGATATGTAACTTTAAAGGAAGAAGTGCGAGATGGATTAGAAAGTTTAAGAAAAAATATGAAGAAGCATGGAATAGAAGAAGTAATAATGCTAACAGGAGATAACGAAAAATCTGCTGAAAAAATTGCAAAACAAATAGGTATAAGTCAATTTTATGCGGGATTATTGCCAAATGAAAAATTAAATAAGGTAAGGGAATTAAAAACAAAGGGAAAAGTTATATTTATAGGTGATGGAATAAATGATAGTCCTGTTTTAGCTGGATCTAATTTTGGAATAGCAATGGGTGAAGGAACTGAGATTGCAAGTAGTACGGCGGATGCAATACTAATATCTAATAAAATAAGTTCGCTACCACAAATAATAGAAGTAGCTAAAAAGACAATGAATGTAGTTAAATTTAATGTGGCATTCTCTTTATTAGTAAAGATGATTGTTTTAGTACTTGCAGTTATAGGTATTGCACCAATGTGGCTTGCTGTTGTGGCAGATACCGGAGTGAGCTTACTTACTGTTTTAAATTCAATTAGAATATTAAGGGGTTAAATTAATGTAAATGGGTTTAAAATTATAGTAAAAAATCTATATTATTTGTAAAGCGTGAATATTATATATTTTAAAGGAATTTGAGGAGACTATTAAAATTATAGTTCCTAAAATAATACCAATTAAGAAATATATAATATTCATTTTTTATATAGTAATTATTGGTTAAACTATTTGAATCTTTTTTGCAACACAGGAGATTATAGGTGTAGTTGATAGTTGGAAAAATATATGATATAATTTCCTATGAAAATAAATTTAGATAGGAGAATAATAGTTGGATAGAATAGAGAAATACTTAGCATATAATGGAAAAATAAATATTGTATGTGCATCTACTAAAGAATTAGTAGAAAAAGCAAGAAAAACGCATGACTTAAGCCCTGTGGCAACAGCTGCATTAGGAAGGCTACTTACAATATCAACAATTATGGGAGCAAATTTAAAAGGTGAAAATGACACTATATCAATTCAAGTTAAAGGAAATGGACCTATAGGTAATATGGTAGTAGTTGTTGATAGCAAAACAAGAATTAGAGGGTATGTAGATTATCCTCAAGTAGATGTTCCATTACGAGAGGATGGAAAGTTAAATGTAGGTGGAGCTGTAGGAAATGATGGGTTTGTATATGTAATTAAAGATATTGGCTTAAAAGACTCTTATGTAGGAATGTCAAAGATTATTACAGGAGAAATTGCAGAAGATTTTACAAATTATTTTTATTCATCTGAACAAAAAAATACAGCTGTAGCTTTAGGTGTATTAGTAGATAAAAATGGTGTGAAAGAGAGTGGAGGATATATAGTAACTGCTATGCCTGATGCTTCAGAAGATGAGATATTTATTATAGAGGAGAGATTAAAAGAAGCAAAGCCTATAAGCAAAATGTTAGATGAAAATATGAGCTTATTAGAAATAGCAAAGGATATAACAGGAGACCCCAATATACAAGTAATAAAGAGTGATTTAATTCCAAAATATGAATGTAATTGTAGCAGGGATAAAATGATTAAAGCCTTAATTTCAATAGGAAAAGAAAAATTAAATGAGATAATTGAAGAAGATAAAAGAGCAGAAATTGTTTGTCATTTTTGCAATAAAAAATATGAATTTTCTGAGGAAGAGTTAAGAAAATTATTATAGAAATAAATGTAGAAAATAATAAAATGAGTGTATAAAATAATAAAATGAATGTATAAAATAATAAGATGAATGTGGAAAATAATAAAATGGATGTAGAAAAGAGTTGTCAAAATAAATTTAGATAAGATAGATTGTAGAAAATAGTTATAAATCGAAAATCAGTAAGGAGGCAAAAATGTACTTAATCGTAGGGTTAGGAAATCCGGAGGCAGATTATTCAAATACAAGGCACAATATGGGTTTTAATACAATTAATAATTTAGCCGAAAAGTATGATATAAAAATAAATAGAAAGAAATTTGACGGATTATATGGTGATGGTATAATAGAGAATGAAAAAGTAATATTATTAAAACCTCAAACTTTTATGAATTTAAGTGGTAAATCGATAATACAGTTTATTAATTTTTATAAGATAGACTTGGAAAATATAATAGTTGTATATGATGATATAGATGTAGAAAAAGGAATAATAAAAATAAGAAAAAAGGGAGGAGCAGGGTCTCATAATGGAATGAAGTCAGTTATACAAGAAATTGGTTCAGAAGACTTTGCACGAATAAGAGTAGGAATAGGGAGCCCAGAAAACAAAAGTGATATGATAAATTATGTTATAGGAGCAATTCCCGATGAAGAAAAGATAATTCTTGCTGGAGGAAGCAAGAGAGCTTCTGAAGCAATTATAGAGATTTTAAAAAATGGAATTGATATAGCAATGAATAAATTTAATTAATAGATAAAAGAGTGATAATAACTTAAATATAAATAGTAAGATAAAAATTTGTTTAGATATAAATTGTAACATAAAAATTAGTTTAGATATAAATTGTAACATAAAAATTAGCTTAGATATAAATAGTAAGATAAAAATTGACTTAAATAGTAATAAAAATATAAAAGTAAAAGGAAGATAAAATTTATGCAGGAATTATATATAGTAAAGAAGGAAGAGAATAATTTTATAGCATTAATAGAAAATGGAAAAATTCAGGAATATTACGAAGAAAATGAAAATGAAAAACATTTAGAAGGAAATATATATATAGCAAAAGTAAAAGATGTATTACCAGGTATGCAAGCGGCTTTTGTAGACATAGGGGAAGATAAGAATACATTTATACATATAAAAGATATACTTCCAAAGACTAGTAATGTTACTGGAAATAAAAATGAAATATTAGAAAATTATGACATTCGAGATTATATTAAAAAAGGAGATAACATTCTAGTACAAGTAAAAAAGGATGCAACTAATAATAAAGGGGCAAGAATAACGAAATTTATTCATATAGTTGGAAGGTTTGCAATATTAGTTTTGGGAAATAGTTTTATTACAATTTCACAAAAAATTGATGATGAAACGGAAAAAAATAGACTAATTACTATTGCTGAGAAAACAATGAAGGAACTTAATGTAAAAAACATGGGATTAATAATTCGTACAGCTGCAGAAGGAAAAGAAAAAGATAATATAGAAAGTGATATAAGAAATTTAGTTCAAAGGTGGAAGAATATAGAGAAAACAATTGAAAATACTCCAAGTAATGAAGTACCAAAAGTTTTACAAAAAAATGATACAATAATACAAAAAATTCTATTAGATTTAGCTGTAGGTGACTTACAGAAGATAGCCGTAAATGATAAAAAAATATATAATATAGTAAAAAAATATCTAGATGAAGTAATAGGAAAAAATAACATTAATATTGAATTAGTAGAAAATGAAGATTTGTTTGAAAGGTATGATTTAAACGAACAAATACAAAAATTACAAAACAGGAAGATATGGCTAAAATGTGGAGGATTTATTACAATAGATAAAACAGAAGCTTTGACTGCAATAGATGTAAATTCTGGAAAATATACAGGTAAAGGTAATTTAGAGCAAACAGTGTTAAAGGTAAATAAAGAAGCAAGTGAAGAAATAGCTAGACAACTTAGATTAAGGGATATAGGAGGTATTATAATAATTGATTATATAGATATGAATGAGGAAAATAGTAGAAATCTAGTAATAAAAGAATTGCAGGATAACTTAAAAGTTGACAGAGCAAAAACTCAAATTATGGGGTTCACTAAATTAGATTTATTAGAAATGACAAGAAAGCATATGTTTAACTAATACTTTTTATAATATATGTAAGAAATAAAATTAAAGATAAATGAGGATATTAAGGGATAATTACTTCATTTATAGAGATAGGAGATAAAAAAATGAGAGAAGCAAAGGTTTATGATAATAATATGTATAAATGTGATATAAGGAGTGCAGAAAATTTAGAAAAAATTTATGATGCCAGAAGAGAATGGACAAATGGAATTTATAATTATAATAAATTATTAAGTAAAAATGAAATAGCAGAGTTATTAAATGACAACTTAGTAGCAGTAGAAGGACTTGAGGAGATTAATGAAGAAGATTTAAAAAATATGAAATAATAAAATATTCAAGTTGATTTATATTAAATTTTATATATTAAAAAGAAAAAAATTAATCTTTTTTTCTTTTTTTTATTTCGGGTATTGACAAATTATAGTTTTAGGTATTATAATGATATCTGTATTTAGGCAATGCCAGTTATAAATGCAGATGTGGCGGAACTGGCAGACGCACAGGACTTAAAATCCTGCGGGACTTACCTCCCGTGCCGGTTCGATTCCGGCCATCTGCACCATTAGAACCTCAAGTGTTTCGTAAGATTAAGCTTGAGGTTTTAATTATAAAAATAGTTCAAAGTTC
>CANQSP010000028.1 GCA_947626555.1 uncultured Clostridia bacterium
TTTTTCATTGTTCTCTCTCCTTTTGAAATTTATTTTTTACCACCAACATAGGGTATATACTTCTATTTTATCACATTTTACATAATATTTCCACAATTTTCATTAAACTAACATGCATTAAACTAATAGGGACGGGGTTAAATAGTTTAGTGGAAATACATTTAAAATATTAGCAAAACATTAATATATTATTTATTTAGAAACATTTTGTGGGGACCAACAAATTATAGCTTGTAAAAAATTTATTTTTGTAAAATTTCTTTTACAAAAATAAATTTTTAAACAAGCTATTATGCAGTTGTGAGTTTCTAAATAAATAATATATTAATGTTTTGCAATAAAATACTCATCCACTAAACTATTTAACCCCGTCCCTATTAGTTTAACTTTGTTTTATCGGATTAATACATTCCGTCCATTCCACCTGCTGGTGCATCGTGTGCACCGCAAGAACAATTTTCTTCTTTCTTATCTGTTACTATACTCTCTGTAGTAAGTACCATAGATGCTATTGAAGCTGCATTTTGAAGTGCACTTCTTGAAACTTTAGTTGGATCTACAATTCCTACTTTTTTCATATCCACATAAGTATTATTTGCAGCATTAAATCCAACACCTTTTTCACTAGATTTAACTTTTTCTACAATAACTGCTGGTTCTAAACCTGCATTTATTGCTATTTGTTTTGTTGGTTCTTCCAATGCTTTTAATACTATTTTTCCTCCCAATTTTTCATCACCATCTAGTGATTCTACTACTTTTTCTACATCTGGAATAACGTTAATATATGCTGTTCCACCACCTGCAACAATTCCTTCTTCTACTGCTGCTCTTGTTGCTGATAAAGCATCTTCTATTCTTAACTTTTTATCTTTCATTTCAACTTCAGTAGCTGCTCCAACACCTATTACAGCAACACCTCCTGCAAGTTTTGCTAGTCTTTCTTGAAGTCCTTCTTTAGTAAACTCACTCTTTTCCTCTTGAATTTGAGATTTAAGCATTGCTACTCTATCAGCTATTTGTTGTTTGTCTCCCATACCATCAACTATTATAGTATTTTCCTTTTGAATTTTAACTTGTTTTGCTCTACCTAATTGTTCAACTGTTGTATCTTTTAGTTCTAATGCTAAATCTGATGTAATAACTTCTCCACCTGTTAAAATTGCAATATCTTGTAGCATTTCTTTTCTTTTATCACCATATCCAGGAGCCTTTACAGCAACTACATTTAAAACACCTCTTAATTTATTTAATATAAGTGTTGATAGAGCTTCTCCTTCAATATCTTCACATATAATAACAAGCTTTCCTGAATTTTGCATTAAACTTTCTAATAATGGTAAAATTTCTTGAATATTACTAATTTTCTTATCTGTAATTAATATATAAGGATTATCCATAATAGCTTCCATTTTTTCTGTATCTGTAACCATATATGGAGAAACATATCCTTTATCAAACTGCATTCCTTCAACAACATTTAGTTCTGTATTTGAAGTTTTAGACTCTTCTATTGTAATAACACCATCTTTAGAAACCTTTTCCATAGCTTCTGAAATTAAATTTCCTACCTCTTCATTATTTGCAGAAATGCTTGCAACTCTTGCAATATCCTCTTTTCCATTTACAGGAACACTAATACCTTTCAAAGAATTAACAGCTACATCAACAGCCTTATCAATTCCTCTTTTAATTGCCATTGGGTCACCACCAGCTGCTACATTTTTAACACCTTCTTTAATCATACTTTGTGCTAAAACAGTAGCTGTTGTAGTACCATCACCTGCGACATCATTAGTTTTAGTAGAAACTTGCTTTACAAGTTGTGCTCCCATATTTTCAAAAGGATTATCTAACTCTATTTCCTTTGCTATTGTAACACCATCATTAGTAATTAATGGACTTCCAAATTTCTTATCTAATACAACATTTCTACCTTTTGGTCCCAATGTTACCTTAACTGTATCTGCTAGCTGATTAACTCCATTCAATAAACTTTTTCTAGCATCTTCACCAAATTTAATATCTTTTGACATTTTTCATTCCTCCTAAACTATTAGGGACGGGGTTAAATAGTTTACACACCCAATCAAGTCCCTATACATCTTTATAATTACATTTTATATATATTAATTGTTTAACATATATTTCGTTAAATATATATTATTTCGATACATATTTTATTTAGTATGTATTATCAATATATATTATCCACATTTAAGTATTTAATTTTATACGTTAAATACTAAAGCCAAAACATCACTTTGTTTTACAATTATAAATTCTTCTCCATCATATTTTACTTCTGTTCCTGCATATTTATTTACAATAACTTTATCACCTTTTTTTATATTCATTTTCACTTCTTTTCCATCTACTTCTCCACCTGATCCTACTTCTATAACTTCTGCTATCTGTGGGTTATCTTGAGATTTTCCTGCTAATATTATTCCACTTTTAGTTGTTTCCTCACTTTCTAACATTTTTATAAGTACTCTGTCTGCTAATGGTTTTATCATTTTCATTACCTCCTATAAATAATTATATAATATTTTAGCAGTCTTTATTCGAGACTGCTAATAATTTATACCCATTTATTTAAAAAGTCAATATATATTTAGTAAATTTCACATATTTTTCACATTTTTACTAAACTATTAGGGACGGGGTTAAATAGTTTAGTCTCTTATTTTTATTGTGTACTATGCCTCTTACTAATAATATATTTTATAGTTTAATATTTTTTATATTTTAATATGTATCTTATAATTCAATATATTTCTTGGAATTCCAAATCTATTATTATATACTAATATTATAAAAAATAATATCAATTTTTTAATATATTTGCTAATCTATTTCTTGGAAGATTAAATTTTTTTATAATATCATTATATGTAATTTTTCCACCATTCTTTACAAATTTTATAAGGTTTGAAAAAATCCTATAATTCTTTAAAACATCAATCAAGCTACATGAATTCTCTTCAAGAAATTCATTTATCAAGCAATCTATTTTTTCATTAGTGTTTTGGTCTATATCCATAAACAGATTAGTATTTTTACTATACTGATTTATTAAATTTATATAATTTTCATCTTCAAACATGGTACTTAATATTTCAGATTTGGCACAACCACAATTATTTATATAGTCTTTTGCTGAAGAATATTCATAATCTTCACATTTTAATACTATAAATGCTTTTACGGGATTTTGATGAATGTAATTTATGCATTTTAAAAAATACCTCATGCCTTTTACTGATTCACTCAAATACCTATCTTTATATACATGTCCTATTTGATTTTTACATACTTTATTATAATATATGGCATATGATGTATTAACTTTTTGCATAAATTTAGATAAATGTTCTATTTCCTTAGCATATATTAGCATATGCATATGATTATCCATAATACAATAAGCAATTACTTGTATATTAAATTCTTCTTTTGTTTTATTTATTAATTCTAAATACTTTTGCTTATATCTTCTTTCCGCGAATATGTACTCATCTCTTTCTCCATGGATTATGACATGAAAAAAAGATGTATCATAATCTTTTCTTGCTACTCTAGGCATAAAAATCACTTTCCTTTCTTCAAATGAGCAATAAATATAAAAATATCCCCATATATATTCCTCATACTTTTTAAATGACTTTGAATCATTTAAAGAAATTTAATTTTAGGCCCTTTTTAAGATATTTACATCTTTTCCTCTTTTTGTTTATTCTAATAGTAATTTTTTATTGCATTAATTAATAAATAAACATTCAAATTTATTAAGAATCTATTAAACTATTTAACCCCGTCCCTAATAGTTTACTAGAATATTCCTACTATATTTCCTTCTTCATCTATATCAATCTGCTCTGCTGCTGGTTTTTTTGGAAGTCCTGGCATTGTCATTATTTTTCCTGTCAACACTACTATAAATTCAGCACCAGCTCTTAATTTTACTTCTTTTACGTGGATTGAAAAAGGCTCTTTACATTCTAAGTTTTTGGCATCATCTGATAGTGAGTATTGTGTTTTAGCTATGCAAATTGGAACTTTTTTATATATTCCACCTTCTGTTTCTTCTATTTGTTTTATTTGTTCAATTGCCTCATCTGAATATTCTACATCTGTTGCTCCATATATATTTTTTGCAACCTTTTCTATTTTTTCTTTTATGCTATCTTCTAGACTATATATATATTTAAAATTATTATTACTATTTTTATTATCTTCGCATAATCCTACTACTTTATTTGCTAAATCTATTGCACCTTCTCCACCTTTTTCCCAACTTTCTACTAAACTTAGCATTACACCTTTTTCTCGTAATTTTTCTTGCAAACATTCAATTTCTTTTTGAGTATCATGTGTATATTTGTTTATTGCAACTATAACATTTAAACCGAATTTATTTTTTATATTATCTACATGTTTTAATAAATTTTCTACTCCTCTATTTAAAAATTCAATGCTTTCCGTTTTTATATCTTCTTTTGGCATTCCTCCATGATATTTCAATGCTTTAATTGTTGCAACCAATACTACTGCACTTGGAACTTCTCCTAATACTCTTGTTTTTATATTTAAGAATTTTTCTGCACCTAAATCTGCACCAAATCCTGCTTCTGTTATAACATAGTCACCTAATTTTAAAGCTAATTTTGTAGCTATAACACTATTACAACCATGTGCAATATTAGCAAATGGACCACCATGTATTATGGCAGGCGTATGCTCTAATGTCTGTACTAAGTTGGGATTGATTGCATCTTTTAATAATACTGTCATTGCTCCTTCCGCCTTTAAATCTGATGCTTTTATTGGATTACCTTCTTTATTATATCCAACTATTATATTTCCAAGTCTTCTTTTTAAATCTTTTAAATCCTTAGCTAAGCAGAATATTGCCATAACTTCTGAAGCAACAGATATATCAAATCCATCCCTTCTAGGTACAATATTTTTTTCTTCAGATAAACCTGTATCAACAACCCTTAATTGACGATCATTTAAGTCTACACATCTTTTCCATGTAACTTTTTCAAATCCTAATTCATTTCCATTATAAATATGATTATCTATCATAGCTGATAATAAATTATTGGCTGATGTAATTGCATGAATGTCTCCTGTAAAGTGAAGATTTATATCCTCCATTGGAGCTACTTGTGAATATCCTCCACCTGTTGCCCCACCTTTTATTCCAAATACTGGTCCAAGTGATGGCTCTCTTAATGCAAGAACTGATTTCTTTCCAATTTTTCTAATTCCATCTGCTAAACCTATTGCCATTGTTGTTTTTCCCTCACCTAATGGTGTTGGATTAATTGCTGTAACTAATATTAATTTACCATTTTTATTATTTTTTAATTTTTCATATGTATTTAATGATATTTTTGCTTTATATTTTCCATATTGCTCAATTTCTTCTTCACTAATTTCTAATTTTTTAGCTACATCTGTTATATTATTTAATTTTACTCCTCTTGCTATTTCTATATCTTCCATCACTTTTCCTCCTTTTTGCCTTATTATTCATTCGCCTTATCATTCATTTGTCTTATTTTTCATTTATCTTATCATTATTTGTCTTATTATTTACTAATATTTTCATCTTTTAAAAATTTATACTTCTCTACACAATTATTCCTACTATAATTCCTATTATTGCCCCAACAAAAACTTGCTTTGGAGTATGACCTAATACTTCTACCAATTTTTCTGAAACTTCTCCCCCTGTAAGTCCAGGTGTTTCTATTATTTTATTCAATAATTTGGCTTGTTTACCAGCAGCCCTTCTAACTCCTGCAGCATCATACATAACAACAGATGCAAATACTACAGACAATGCAAATTGATATGAATCTATTCCTGCTGTCTTTCCAACCATAGTTGCTAAACAAGTAACTACTGCTGAATGTGAACTTGGCATTCCGTCCTGCTCCTAATATTCTTTTAAAATTAAATTTATGTGTTACTACTAAATCCCATATTAACTTAAATAACTGTATACCAAACCATATTGCAAATGGTGTTATTAAAAATTTGTATTGTTGATAAAATTCTAGCATTTTTCTATTTCCCCTTTTTTCATTACACTTATTACTACTATTTTTTGCTACTCTTTGCTTTCAAAATTTTCTTCCACTAATTCTCCATCTTTTTGCAATAAAATTGTAATTTTCTTCTCTGCATTTTCTAATATTTCACTACATTTTTTAGAAAGTTTCATTCCTTCTTCAAATTTAGAAACAGAAGTATCTAAATCTAAATCTCCTTTTTCCAATTCATTAGCTATTTTCTCTAATTCTTCCATTGCTTTTTCAAAATTAATATCTTCTTTACTCATTTTTTATTTCCTTTCTTTAAGAGCTATAAGTACTTCGCATTCGTTTACCCTACTAATATACACTTTGTTGTGTAAAACTACCAGTTTGAACATTTACAGTATAAAAAGCTTCCGCTCTAGTTGTTTGCATATTTCTAACAGCTACGGTATATGTTCCATCTGAATTCTTTTCAGCAACAAAATCTACTGTTTCATCATCTCCCCATTGCTCCTTTACTATTTCTATTGCTTTTTCTTCATCACTTTTTGTAGAAGTAGGTGGTGTATTTTGATTGTTCCCTTGATTGTTATTTTGATTTGTTTGCGTATTATTTTCTGTTTGTGTATTTGTAATTATATTCTCTTCTTGCAATTCGTTTAACATTGTATTTTCATTATTTTGTAGTTCATTTTGAACAGCATTTTGAATTACATTTCCTTCATAATTTGCATTTTCTATTCCATTTGTATAACTCTCATTTGTTAAATTGCTATCAATTTGACTATTATTTGTATCATTAATTATAAAAGCTACAATAATTGCAGCACAAATTACTAATATTAATATAGCTACTAATCCCACTTTTTTATTCATATATACATTACCTCCATGTTCCTATATAAATTGTTACATATTTTATTATTTTTATAGAATCTTTGCTCTATTTTCTCCATCTATAAACTTCAATAGTATTTCATCATTGGATTTTAACACTTTTGAACTTTTGATTATTTTTCCCTCAAATTCTGTAATAGAAAAACCTCTGGTTAAAGTTTTTAATGGGCTTAATGCATCTACTCTGGCTATTTGTTTTATCATTTTAGTTCTTGAATCTTTGACTTTAATTTTTATTGCATTTTCAATTATTTTCATATTTCTATCAAGTAACATATACTTTTCATTAATATTTTGCAATGGATTTGAAAAAACTCTACTCTTCATGCATTTTTCAAACCTTAATCTCATTAATTCAACTTTTTTCTTTAATGCTGTTTTATATCTATTATTATAAATATGTAATCTTTCAGTTAAATCATCAATATTTGAAACTGCAAGCTCTGCTGCCGCTGATGGAGTAGGAGCTCTTAAATCTGCTACAAAATCTGCTATTGTAAAATCCGTTTCATGTCCAACTGCTGATATTACCGGAATTTCAGAAGCATATATCGCCCTTGCTACTATTTCCTCATTAAAAGGCCATAAGTCCTCTAATGACCCTCCTCCTCTTGCAACAATTATGACATCTGCTAATTTTCTTTCATTCATCAAATTAATCGCATCAACTATTTTAGGAGCCGCATCCTTTCCTTGAACTGGAACAGGTAATAGTTTAATATATACATTTGGATTTCTTCTAGTTGATACATTTATAATATCTCTTATTACTGCCCCTGTATTAGATGTTAAAACTCCTATACATTTAGGCATAATCGGAATCTTTTTTTTATGTAATACGTCAAATAATCCTTCATTTTCTAATTTTGCCTTTAGTCTTTCATATTCAGCATATAAGTCTCCAATTCCATCTTGTTTCATTGCCTTTGCATATATTTGATATACCCCATCTCTTTCAAAAACAGATACCGTTCCTAAAATCATAACTTTCATTCCATCTTTTGGGATAAAATTTAAATTTGCAGTATAAGTTTTAAACATTACACATTTTATTAAAGAACTTTCATCTTTAAGTGTAAAATACATATGTCCAGTATAATGGTGCTTAAAATTTGATATTTCACCTTTTACTAAAACATTATTTAAAAACTCATCTTGTTGAAATTTCTCTTTAACATACATATTTAATTCTGTAACTGTTATTGGGTTATATTCCACTTTGTATCTCCTTGTTTTAATATATTCATCTTATATGTTTATTTTTTTTACTATTTTTCGTGATTATAATTGAAAGTTAAATTTCACAACTATATTAAAAATTTAAGTTAATTAACATATATTAAATAAATTCTTAATCCATTCACACTTAACTTATATTTTTATCCTTTACAATACTTGCCAAAACACCATTAACAAATGACTTAGATGAATCGTCTCCATATTTTTTTGCAAGTTCTACAGCTTCATTTATAACAACTTTATATGGCACATCTGACTTTAAAAGTTCATATATAGCAAGTTTTAAAATAGCTATATCAATTTTTGATATTCTATCCATTGTCCACTTTTCTTTTAAATTTTTATCTATTAAGCTAACTATTTCATCTAAATTTTGACTAATACCTTCAAAAGTTTCTTTTATATATTTTCTTTGACTTTCGTTTTTAACTTCAAATTGTTCCAAAAAAATATTTATTTGCTCCTGATCTATATCTTTTTGTATTTCATTACTATATAACAACTTAAATGTTAACTCTCTAGTTTCCGTTCTATTCATAATTACCTCTTACATTTTATCTATAAAATTCTTCAATTTTTCCTTCACTTGTTCCTTATTTTTTTGTATGTAATTTCCTGCATATGCACATGCAATAATTACTATTATACCAATTATAAATACGTATAATTTTGTAAGCATCAATAATATTGCAACTATTATTCCTATTACAATACCACCATAATTTGCAAAAAAATCTTTAAAATTGTCCATATTTACCTCATTCCTTTCTTAAGCACACATTTTTAATATTTCTTTGAATATTACTTTTATATTCAAATGCTATCTTTTGCTAATTATTATGTATTATATATTTGTTATGTTTTGTACTGGTTCCTTTTGTAATTCCTTTACAGTAATATTGACTTCTTTTACTTCTAAATCTGAAGATTTTTTAATCGTATTTTTTATTTTAGTTTGAAGATTTGCTGATAACTCTTTAATTACTGCTGTTTCTCTTACATTAAACATTACATTTATTATTAAATTGTGTTCTTTATCTAAAACTATTCTAGTTACTGGATTTTCAGCACTTTCAAATCCCTCAACTATATTATTAACCAATTCTTCTAGTGTAGTTTTAGATATAACTAGTTGCCCATCATCATTTTTTAACACAATTCCATCTTTTACTCCATTTATTTCTTTTTCTCTTGAATTGAAAAAAATACATTTAATTGCAAGAACAATAAAGATTATTGAAATTGTTAATATTGTATTTGATGCTATTTCATTATTCAAGGCACTATTTAATATTAAACTTATTGTATCTACACTAATCCATCTAAATATTAATATACAAATTATTATTGAAAGTAGCAATGCCAATATTGAAAACACTTTTAATCCTAATTTATCTAATAATTTCATTTTACTTTCATTCCTTTCTAAGCGTATAAATCGATTTCTTTTTTATTAATTAAATAGGGACACAGAAACTCCGCGTCCCCTTTTAATAAATTCTATTCTCCATCTTTTTCTTCGTCTTTAGCTTCTGTGTTAACACCTTGAACATGAACATTTACTTCTAAAACTTTTAGACCAGTCATTGTTTCAACAGCCTTTTTTACTCTGTTTTGAATTTCAAAAGCTACGTCTGGTATTCTTACTCCATATTCTACTATAATGTTAACATCTATTTTTGTTTCTTTATCTCCTACTTCTACTTTTATTCCTTTTGCTAGATTTTTCTTTCCACTTAATACTTCAGTAATTCCACCTGCAAATCCTCCTGCCATTGATGCAACTCCTGATACTTCTGATACAGCCACACCTGCTATTACTGCAACTACATCATCTGCTATTTTAATTTCATCTGATTGGTTCGTATCTGTTAATGTTATTTCCTCTTCCTTTACTTCCTTCTCTACTTTTTCTTCTTTTTTAACTTCTTTTTCTTCCATCGTTTATACCTCCTAAATCTATATTATATTTTATAACTATTTAGATATTATAAGTATACCAATTTGAATTTTATTTTACAACTGTTTTTCTAAATTTTTTTACTAAACTATTAGGGACGGGGTTAAATAGTTTAGTGGAAATATATTAAAAATATTTGCAAAACATTAATATATTATTTATTTAGTAACATTTTGTGGGAACCAGCAAATTATAGCTTGTAAAAAAATTTATTTTGTAAAACTTGTTTTACATAAATATATTTTTTTACAAGCTATTATGTAGCTGGGAGTTACTAAATAAATAATATATTCATGTTTTGCAATAGAGTAATTAATCCACTAAACTATTTAACCCCGTCCCTAATAGTTTAGTTAAATATATCGCCTACATTAATTGGCGTACCTCTCAAATAATCTGATATATTCATTCTCTTTGCGTTCTCGCCTTGAATCTCTTTTACTTCTACAATTCCATCTATTGCTTTAACAAATAAGCCTTTTTTACTGTCCGAAAGTATTACAGTTCCTGGAATTATGTCCTTTACTTTATAAAAATATTCGGTAAACTCTGGAAATAAATGTGTTAACTCCTCGTCATTCATAGTTTGTACCTTCCAGAATTTTATCTTTTTTTCATTCAAAAATGTATATGCCCCCATTATTGGATTTAGTCCTCTTACTAAATCTTTAATTTGACACATTGTTTTTTCTTCCCACTTTATTCTTGCCATTTCCTTTTCAAGCATTGGTGCCATTGTAAAATTTTCTCCTTGCTTTATTCTTGGAGCTGTTCCACTTTCTATTTGTTTAATTGTTTCAATTAAAAGGTTAGCACCTACTTTTGAAAGTCTATCCCAAAGTTCTCCTGTTGTTTCATCTTCTCCAATTTTTACCTTTTCAGATAATATAATGTCGCCTGTATCCATACCAACATCCATATACATTGTGGTTACTCCAGTCTCTTTATCTCCGTTTAATACTGCCCATTGAATTGGTGCAGCTCCTCTATACTTTGGAAGCAAAGATGCATGCACATTTATACAACCAAATTTTGGAATATCTAAAATTTCTTTTGGTAGAATTTTTCCATAAGCTACAACACATATTAAATCTGGATTTAATTTTTTCACTTCATCTAAAAATTCTACATTGTTTCTAACTTTTTCTGGTTGATATACATTCAAATTTTGCGAAATAGCATATTCTTTTACTGGAGAAGCCACCATTTTCATTCCTCTACCCTTTGGCTTATCTTGGTTTGTAACTACTCCTAATACATCATAATTTGCCTCACATATTGCCCTTAATGATTTTTCTGCAAAATCTGGCGTTCCCATAAATAAAATTTTCATAAAAAACTTTCCTTTCTCAAACTCCACTTTTTAGTATTGTTTATTTGGGTTTAATTAAAAATTAATACTCTTTTTTATTTTTTATGGATAATTTCTTTTATTAATTTTTGCATTTCAAATATTATCTAATCATTTTTTAGATTAAATATAATTATTTTTTATTTTCTTCTGGCTCCACATATTGTAAAGTTCCTGGAATCATACTATCAATAAAAAGAATACCATTCAAATGATCTATTTCGTGGCATAATGCTTGAGCTAACAATTCTTTAGCATGAATTTTTATTTTTTTACCATCTTCATTTAAAGCTTCTACGGTTACCTCAGCTGGTCTTATCATTCTTGCATATTTATTTGGGAAACTTAAGCAACCTTCTTCGACTTCCTGTTCACCTTTTTGTTTTGTTATTATAGGATTTACAAGCTTTAATGGTCCTTTATCGTCATATAAATCTATTACAACTACTCTTTTTAATACACCAACTTGAACAGCTGAAAGCCCTACACCATTATACTTATGCATAGTCTCTACCATATCATCTAATAGTTCTCTAATTTTATCGTCAACTATCTCTACTTTCCTTGATTTTTTTCTTAATATTTCGTCTCCTTCTTCTCTTACTATTCTTACTGCCATTTTTATTTCCCCCTTTTAGTCTTAATATTTTATTGCATTTTTATGTACTACATCATACTGCTAGGATTTAAACTAACAACAACTCTTATACTTTGACTTTTATTTGAATTATAAATTTGTTCTAACCCATCATTTATTAGCCTATTTATTTGTTCATTATATACACATTTTATAATCATTCTCCAACGATAATTATTTTTAATTTTATCTATTGGAGCTGGTAATGGTTTATATAACAACATAGCAACTTTTTCGTTTATTATTCTTTGCTTTATATATTCATGCAGTTTGCCAGATAGATTTATAACTTCCTGCTCTTTTTCTCCACTAACTCCAATTATTATTATATCGCAAAAAGGTGGATATTTCAACTGTTTTCTTAATTCTATTTCCGTATTATAAAAAGCTTTATAATCTTGTTTTTTTGCACATTCTATTGCAAAATTATCTGGATTATAAGTTTGGACTATAACTTTTCCAGCTAAATTTTCCCTTCCAGCTCTTCCTTCAACTTGTGTAAGTATCTGAAAAGTTCTTTCACTTGCCATATAATCATCTATATTAAGAGAACTGTCTGCAGCAATAACCCCAACTAAAGTTACATTTGGAAAATGATGTCCTTTAACAACCATTTGAGTTCCAATTAATATATCAATTCCTTCATTTTTAAATTTATTTAAAATTTGCTCATGTGAATTCTTTTTTGTTACTGTATCAACGTCCATTCGTATAGTAGATGCATTTGGAAATAACTTGTTTATTTCTGCCTCCAACTTTTGTGTTCCAGTTCCAAAATACCTTATATTTTCGCTTTTACATGCTGGACATATTTTCACAGGATTTTCTTCATATCCACAATAATGACATTTTAATTTATTTTCTTTTAGATGATATGTCATTGTTATATTACAATATTTACATTTTACAGTATACCCACAATTTCTACACATTATAAATGTTGAATAGCCTCTTCTATTTAAAAATAATATTGTTTGATGATGCTCCTTTAAGTTTTTTTCTATTTCTTCATATAATTTTACACTTAACATTGATCTATTTCCATTTGCCAATTCTTCTCTCAAATCTATTATTTGTACTTCAGGTAATTGAGATTTATTAGCTCTTTTAGTCAATTCTAAAAGTTCAATTTTCCCCTTAGTAGCTTTGTAATATGTTGACATATCTGGTGTAGCACTTCCTAACACCAAAGGAATATTCTTATTCTTTGCTATTTTACTTGCTACAACTCTCACATCATATCTTGGTGTCATCTCAGATTTATATGAGCTATCATGTTCTTCATCTATTATAATTATTCCCAAATCTTGAACAGGTGCAAACATTGCTGATCTAGCACCTATTATAATTTTTGCTTCACCTGATCTTATTTTATTCCAACTATCAAATCTTTCTCCTACTGATAACTTGCTATGTAAGACCGCTATTTTATCTACTCCAAATCTACTAATAAATCTATCTACCATTTGAGGAGTAAGTGAAATTTCCGGCACTAACATAATGCTAGATTTTCCTTCGTTTAACACTTTTTGTATTAACTGTAAATATATTTCCGTTTTTCCGAGAACCAGTTACTCCAAATATAAGAAATTCCGAATTCATTTTATCATCAATTGCTGTTTCTATTGCATTATATGCTCTCTGTTGCTCATCTGTAAATTTTAAATTAGCAGTTCTATTAGGCATTATTTTATGTATGAATGGATTCCTTTCTATTGTTTTTTCTTTTATCTCAATATAGCCATTTTTTTCAACAGTCTTTATTACAGCTTTTGAAATATCTGCAAACATTTCTAGCTCTGTTATATTGGTTTCACCATTTTCTAATAAAAAATTTAATAATCTTACATGTTTGTCTGATTTTACTATATTTTGTTCAATTTCTTTTCTTACCTTTTCTTCTTCTACTTTTAAACTTACAAATTTTGCAGTTCTTTCTTTTATTCGATTATCTACAACCTTCGTTTTTGTACCTGGAGGCAACATAAGTTTTATGCAATCAGATATATTGCAAAAATATCTTTTAGCCATCCATTTTGCAAGTTCTACATTTTCCTCTTCTATATAATTTTCTTCTATTTTTTGTATATCTTTTAATTTGTATTCAGATTTTTCTATAAAACCTATTACAAAACCTTCTTCTAGATTCTTACTTTTTCCAAATGATACTAATACTCTGCTACCTATTCGTATTTTTGGTTGCATTTCGGTTGGCACGTTGTATTCAAATGTTTTATTCAGTTCTTTTGCATTTGTATTTATTATTACTTGTGCTATCATTTAGAATCCCTCCATTTTTATAAAGTATATCAAAACTTTTTATAATTAACAAGAAGAAATCCAGTTATTTTTCAAACTGGATTCCTTTACCTCGATTTATATGACACTCACACACAAGCCCCCTATTAGCTACATTATTCGATGAAAAATTTAAGCTTGCCGTAGACCTTCATTATTTCGAGGTTGGTTACATTGATAAAATCAAGCGGACTTTCTACTCTTTCAAATACTCTTGTATCGACCTGACAAATTACAGTTTTGCCAGAATCCAAGAGCATTTTTGCCCTTTCCCTTGAAATTTCGGTTAAGGCTTCGATTTGGCTTACTTCAATATCAATGACTCTCATTTTTTAGCCTCCCCAAAAAGGTATTTAGCATTATTCTATGCTAAATTGAATACTACAAGCTACGCATATATTATATTATTTTTTAATGATTATGTCAATGTTTCCTTAGTATTTTTTGTTTCTTGCTCATTTTTATTGAATTATATTTTTTAAACAAGATTGATTTTTAGTTATTTTTATGTTAATATATATAGTATAAAATATTTTTTTTAGGAGGATTTCAATTATGACACGGACTATCAAGTCAAAAAAAGGAAACTGGAAAATCATGGGAGTAAATATTTCTCCTACTGATTCTCTGTATAAGGGTATTCAGGAAGCTATTGATGAAAACAATTTATCTCAGAGCTATCTGCAAAATATATCCGGCTGCAGGGCACCAATTGTGATTGATAAAGAAGCAAAAACAATAAATTTTGCTAGCTTCTAAATCCATTTTTCATTGTAAAAGCGAGGAGTGTTATATTTTACTCCTCGCTTCCTCCTTTAAATTTAAAAATGTTTTTATTACTACATTATTAATTATATGTTACTTTATGAAATTACTAAACTTTTCATAGTATTACTCTATTATTTGTTCTTTATCTTTTTTTATCCACCTCAAGTATTCTTCTTTTATAGTATTTGCTGCCTCTTTTTGTGTAATAAATGTAGTATCAACTATTAAATCATAATTGCTTTCGTCTTCTTTTCTTACTCCGTATAACTTAAAATATCTCTCATTTTCTAAGTTATACCTTTTTATCATATCTTCTTTTTGTTCTTCAATAGTAGCAAAATTTTCTGACCTTTTTCTATTTTCATCATAAAAAGCTCTTTTAGCTGCTTCATCTATATTTACTTTTAAATATACTTTGAATGATTCAGGAACAGCATAAAAACCTAATCTAGCATCAATTATAAAATTATCATGATTTTTTGCATATTCCTTTGCACTATATTCTATTTTTCTATCTATTTCAGGGTGATCTATTACGTATTTATTAAACGTTGTAACATCCATCCCCATTTCTACAGCTAACTTTCTAAAATAATCTCCATTTTTATATATTCCAAAATTCAATTCTTCTTGTAATATTTTAGATATTGTACTTTTTCCACTAGCTAATTGTCCTCCTAAAGATATAATATGCTTCTTTTCCATATTTACTCCTTTTCTATTTCTACTTTTCCTTCTGCAATTTCTTCTGCTGCAAGTGTTACTGGTGATGTTTCTTCACTATCTACTAATGTATTACTTCCATTTGCTATTTGCCTAGCTCTTTTTGCAGTTGCTATTACTAATCTAAATTTACTATCTGTTTTTGTTAATAACTCTGCTGTTGTTGGTTTTACTATCACTCTAATTCCTCCCCTCATTTAGTTTTCATTTATAATATCAATATTTTTAGATTTGATTAAACTATTTAACCCCGTCCCTAATAGTTTAATCACTTAGTCTTCCTGCTACTGTTTCTGGTTGCACCGCTGACAAAATAACATGACCTGAGTCCATTATTAAAACTGCTCTTGTTTTTCTTCCACAAGTTGCATCTATTGCATTGCCACTATCTTTTGCATCTTGTATTAACCTTTTTATTGGTGCAGATTCTGGACTAACAATTGCTACAACTCTGTCTATTGAAATAATGTTTCCAAACCCAATGTTAACTAATTTCATAACAACTCCTCCTTTTCTAATTAAGAATAATGCGTTGCTACTCTATGTTTTGTATTTGTTCTCTTATATCTTCTAGATTTGTTTTTATATCTATTACTAGGTTTGTTATTTCCAATTTTACAGACTTTGAACCAATTGTATTTGTTTCTCTATTCATTTCTTGAATTAAAAAATCTAGCTTTTTGCCTATTGGTTGTTCTTCATTGATTAACTGTTTAAACTGTTTTATGTGGCTATATAGTCTTGTTAGTTCTTCTTCTATTGAACATTTATCTGCATATATTACTACTTCTGTTAGTACTCTTTCTTCGTTTATAGAGTCAGTATTTAGCATTTCTTTTAATCTCTGGTTTAATTTTACTACATATTCTTCAATAAGTCCAGTGGAATATGCAGAAATTTCCTTTACTTTTTTCTCTACATCTTCTATTCTACTTATCAAATCTTCTTTTATCTTATCTCCCTCAATACTTCTCATATTAACAAAATTTGAAATTGCAATATTTAGTGCTTCGAAAAGTTCATTTTGTATTATATCCTCATTATCTTCTACAGTCTTTAAGGTAAGTACATCTGGGAGTTTCGTTATTTCTATAACAGGTATGTTCATACTCAAATTATTTTCTTCTGCAAATTTACTAAATTCTGTTATATATTTTTTTGCCAATTCATGGTTTATTATTATATCTTTTCCTTGCTCACTATAATTTTCGTAAGTAATAAATACATCTATTTTACCTCTTGATATATTTTTTAATACTTCTTTTTTTATATTGTCTTCCATATAGCTTATACTTCTTGGTAATTTTATTGAAATATCACTATATTTATGATTTACTGATTTTATTTCAATTCCATATATTCTATTATTTTTCTCAATTTTGGCTCTTCCGAATCCAGTCATACTTCTCATTGTATAATTCTCCTCTTTTTTTGAATTATTTATTATTTCAATTTTACTATTTTCCTTACTTTGAATATAAATTATTTTTTATTTAATTAAACTATTCTCTTTCGTCACTTATTATTTTCTTTATATCGAATGGTTGCCTTTTTGCAAGTTTTTTATCTTTTGAATAAATAATAATTGTTTTTAATATGTAGTACATTACAAATACAACTGTAACTATTACTCCTACTTTTACAAATAAATCGTTATACCTCTGATATACAAAAGTTGCAAGCAATGTTACTACAGAAACAAATAATAGTTCTATTCCATTAATTGCTAACTTTCCGCTATCTTTTTTATATGCTAGTTCAAACATAAATATTGTTATTGCCACCATTATTATGCTAAATACTTTTAAATCTACTAAAAATGTATCTGCATATATGTTTTTAAATCCTAAATATATAAATCCAAAATATAAAATTATTGCTATAATTGTTGCTATATTTGCTGTTACTTTGCTATGTACTTTTGTTAAACTTTTTTTCTTTTTATCTTTAAAATTATCTATTTCTTGCTTTATTAAACTTAGTTTTTCCTCTTCTTTTACTTCCTCTTTCTTTCTTTTTCTTTTTGATGATGGGAAATCATCATCTTCTAATTCAACTTTTGTTTTGTGATTAGCGTTTTTTGTTTTTTCTTTTTTACTACTATCTTTTAATTTTTCTTTTTTATCAGTACTTTCCTTTTTTTCTTTCTTTGTATTATTTTCTATCTCTTCTTTTTTTATAGTACTTTCATCTTTTTTCTTTTTTGCATTACTTTTAGCTTTTTCTTTTTTTTCACTTCGTTCATCTTTTTGCTTTTCTGTACTATTTTTTATTTCGTCTTGTTTATCAATATTTTCAATTTCAGTTTTATTCTCATTTTTTTCTTTTGCTTTAGTAGTACTTTTGGATGTAGTCTTAGCACTATTTTTCTCATTTACCTTTTTAGTAGATTTTGTTGTACTATTTGTTTGGTTATTCTTTTTAGTACTTGTTCTTGTATTAGTAGTTTTTGTATTTTTATTTGGTGCTGATAATTTCCCGTTTGCCTCTAGCATACTTTTAATACTGGCAAGTCTATCTTCTACTTCTATTTCCTCTGAATTATTTTCTAAATTTTCTTTAACTTCTATATTTTCCTCTTTAATTTCATTTTCTTGTTTTGCACTATTTTTTATTGAACTCTTTTTAGTTGAAGTTTTTGTGTTTGAATCTCTTTTATTTGAAGTCTTTGGGTTTGTTTCTCTTTTGTTTGAAGTCTTTGGGTTTATTTCTTTTATATTTGAATTTCTTTTTGTTCCTGCTTTTTTAGACTCAACTTTTTCATTTTCTAGTTCAGTCTTACTAATAGCATTTGTTTTTGTTTTTTTAGTAGTTTTTTTCTTTGGTTCCTCTTTTTTTTCTTCATTCATTTGCAATTTACAACTCCTTAATTTTCTAATTCATAAATAATAATACTAGATATTACTATTGGTGCGGTTTCCGTTCTTAATATTCTTTTACCTAAAGTTACAATATCCACCTTTTCCTTTAATAATTCTATTTCTTTTGAATCAATTCCACCTTCTGGACCAATTAAAACACCTATCGTTATATTTTCCCCTTTAATTTGGCTTTTATTGGTCATTCTTTGTTCCTCTATAGTTTTTAATACATGTTTTAATGTTGTATTTTTTTCTTCCTCATACGCTACTATAAATTTATCATAATTATTTATTCTATTCAATATTTCTTTTACATTTATACAATTTTCTACTTTAGGTATGATATCTCTTTTACTTTGTTTTGCAGCTACCTCTGCAATTTTTTGCCACCTTTCTACCCTTTTTTGCTTATCTTTTGCATCTAACTTCACAATGCTTCTTTCCATCTCTACTGGAATTATAGCTCTTACTCCAATTTCTGTAGTCTTTTGAATAATAAGTTCCATTTTATCTGCTTTTGGAAGTCCTTGATATATGTCTATTTTTATATTTGATTCAGTAGTTTCATCTATTTTTTTTAATATATTACACATAACTTGATTTTTGGTACAATTAGTAATTTGAGCTATATAATTTTCGGATGTGTCAATATTGCAAATTTGTATTTCATCATTTGTATTTAGTCTTAATACATTTACTATATGATTTACATCTTCACCATTTATATTTATTTTTCCGCTTTCTATTTGATTATTATTTACAAAAAATTTCTGCATATTTTCCCCTTTTTTGTCATTTTTTATTTGTAAATATTTTATCACAGTTAACTACTTTTTTTCAACTAATATTAAAGTAAAATTTAATAAAATAAGTGTAAAATAATATATTGGGTATATATTAATTTTACACTTACTTTTAATTTTATATTTTTTACTAAACTATTTTATTTCTTTCTTATAATAATCTAAATTTTCCCCTTCTACTGCTTGTTCATCTACAGTATATTCTATTTCATTTCCTTCTTCATCATACTTTGGTAAGTCTGTAAATATATGTGTCCAATTCTCATCTTCTCCTACTACATATTCTTGTACTACCTCATCTGTTTTTTTCTTATCCTTTACTTGCAATTTTACTTGCTTTGGTTTCTCATATTTGTTGTTTCCATATTCCCAATTCTTCGTTATTTTTATTACTTTTGTAAATTCCGTTTCTGTTTCAAATGGTACATCTTGCGTTTGCTCACTTTGATTTGTTCCTTCTAATTCTATACTTCCTTTTACTATACTTGTAAAATTTTCCCCAGTTGGATTTATTCCTTTAAATGCTATTGTTATATTTTTTGTTACTGTTATTATTCTTATTCCATTTTCATCTATTTCATCTTTTACGTTTGCGTTAGACACACTCATACCATCTATTCTAGTAATATTTTCTTCTTTATTCTGTCTTATACTATCTTCTGTATTCTCTCCTATATTTTCTATCCATGTTATCTTTTTATTTGCTTCATCATATGTTCCACCATCTAAGTCTGTTTGTATATTTGTTTTTTCTTTGTCTATGTCGTATGGTAATATATCGGTTATTGTTACAGTTAAAGCTTTTGCATAGTTTTCTATCTCTGCTTTATACTCTATTTCATAACTTACTTTTTGCTCTTTATCGTCTATTATACTTGTTCCTACATTTGTTATTACTGAACTCTTTATATTTGGTAATTTTACTGTTACAGTTTGACCCTCATTTCCTACTAAATCTATTGGTAGTATTTGCACTTCAGTTAATCCTGCAAAATCTGATAAATTAATTTTATATATTTTATCCTCTTCTGCAATTTGCAAACTTTCTCTATCTATACTTTCTCCTATTTCTTCTGCTTCTATTATCTTTTCTTCTTCATCTTTTGTTATACATTTAAATCTTTTTATTCCTGAACCTTCTGCTTGCAACTTTTCATTTCTGTCATTTGCTATTACTATTATTTTGCCAT
>CANQSP010000029.1 GCA_947626555.1 uncultured Clostridia bacterium
TTCAATGTACTTATTAATTTTAAAAAATTTTAATTTTTTTCATAAAAAGACTTGACATTCATATAGTTAGTCTCCATATGATATCTTTTACTTTATTTTACCTATTTGATATTTATTTTACTTGTTTGCTATTTCTTTGTAAATAGCAATTTTAACCAGTTTTTTATGGTTTTATTTTTTTGTTTACGGAAACTATCTTTGCATACTTTTTTACATTTCTATTACATTTCTATTACATTTTACTTTTATTCGAACTTTCTACTAAACAAAAAAATCACTATACGTTTTTATGAAGTGAACCATAAAAATGTCCATTTTTTCGGTTCAGTACACCTTTTTGTATAGTGATTTTTTAGTATATTTGCAAAATTATTATATTAATTTTTTATATTAAGTATATATCAATAGGAGAAAATAGATAATATAAATAATTACATTGATATAAAAATGGTAAAACAAAAGAAATTCCTAATAATTAAACTAATTCAAGCATAATTAAGCCAATTATTCATAAGTATGTTTATGGTACAGCATGCATGTTACCCGCTTTTTCTTTATCATGATTAATATGCAATTCTCGTTGATATTTTACTATATTACTTGATAAAGATTCTATGTGTTGTTTTTCGGTAGTAGAAATTTTTTCTTTTTCTAATATATTAATTCTTTGAACTTCTGTCATATAATACCATTTCTTTGCTACCTCTGTAATAACACTTCTTCTTTTTTGTTGAGGTTCTGATAAAGAAATTTTATTTCCAAATCCATTATATAAATCTAAGAATATTGTTTCAACTTCTTTATCAGTTATATTATATATTCTTAATAATTCTCCTTTTTCAGATTCATTGAAAATTCCATCTTTAAATGCTTCTGCTATTTCATAAAGTAAAAGTTTTCTTTGTAAATTTTCTATTTCATCATAACTTTCTATAATGCAGTCTTCTTCTTGCTCACTAACAAAAAAAGTTTTTTTAAAGTCATCATACTCTGCTTTCATTTTTTCATCAGTTAAAACACCATAGAGTTCATGCATCCATTCATAATCTAAATCTAAATTTCTACAATTTTTTCTAATAACATATTCTTCAAGTGCATCATTAATTGATATGTTTTCTTTTCTCATATAAAATACTACTTTTTGGCTATCTACATTATTTTGTAATAATAAATGTTTTAAAAGAATTCCATATTTTTCAAAAATCCATTTTTGAGGAATATTTTGACCATTTTTTCTATATTCCTCAATAGCTTCTTCAACGGATTTTCCATATGTATTAATAGCATAGTAGATGCAACTAAAATTCAATCCATTTTCAATACAAAAGTCTAATAAAGGCTGTCCATCTGGTAATTTTAATGTTTGTTGTTTTAATGTACTTTTTCTAGTTCTATTAGGTTTTTGTTGTTTTATTTCTTCAATTGACATTCCAGAATTAAGCATATTAATTAATTCAGATTCTTTTATCCCTAATATTATTGAAAAATCTGATAATCCTAAGAAAGTATTTTGTAATTTTATTTTTTGAGTCTTCTTACTTTTTATTTTGGCCATGTAAACAGCTTTATCAATATTTCCATATTTTTTATAATATCTACTTAATGTTGTTTCAGCAACTCTTTCATCTCTAGCAATAGTTTTAAAAAATTTTCTTTCACCCTTATATTCGATTTTTAAATCTTCACATTCTTGTTGTTTTTGATAATATAAATCTATTGCTTCATAAATATCACCAGTTTTGTTATAATATTTTCTTAAAGTTCCTTTATCTAGTCCGTACTTTTCGTGCAATTTCAGAACATGTTAATTTTTCTCCATAATATTCAATTTTTGAAACTTCTGCTACATTTCTTAATTCCAAGCACTGACTTACTGCCTCATAAATATCTCCTTTTTGCTCATAATATCTCTTTAGAGTATCGCCTTTTAATCCTGTCTTTTGGGCTATTGCGTTTATTGTTAGCATTTCGCCATTATACTCTATTTTATTTTCTTTACATTTTTTTATAGCTTCATGGATATCTTTAGTTTGTTCATAATATTTTTTTAACGTTTTAGGATCCTTTAATCCTTCTTTTTTTGCAATGGTTTGTATAGTCAACATTTCTCCATTATAATCTACTAATGCTTCACCTTTTCTCATTATTATAGCTCTACAAATTCTTTCAGCCTCATATATATCATTTGTTTCATTATAATATTTTTGTAAAGTTTCTCTACTAATTCCAATTTCCAAAGAAATAGCTCTTATTGACATTATTTTTCCATGAAAATCAATTTTTTCATTTAACATAATAATCACCTCGAATTTTACAAAAATCTACTTTTATTTTAACATAAATAGTTGTTTTATTCAATAAATTAGAAATATTATAACTAAAAACAAATTAGAATAAGGAGTTCTTAAAACTCCTTTTACTGAAGATGAAGCTAAAGAATATGATGAGTAACAGGAAATTGTATACTTAAATACGATTACATAGAGATGCGCTTTAATATAACTAATATAATTAATTTTACAAAAGTTACCATTATTTCACATATTATAAATATCGTAATAAGACCTTCTTTACCTGTTTTTATGCTTGTTATTAACTCAGCAACTGATGTATTATCTTCATCTGTTGTTTCTTCAAAGTTTGCATCATTTTCTGTGTCTACTATTTTAGCAATATTTTCAAACATTCCAAAATTTGAATCTCCATTTATCCATTTTAATGTTATCTCTAACTCTTTTGTTTCTCCTGCTTTTAAATCTACTACTGCTTCTAAATTTCCATCTCTCGTTTGAACCCAATAGTCTGATATATTTTCTATTGCATAACCTTTTGGTAACATTTCTACTACTTTTGCTTTTCCATCTATCTCTCCAACATTGCTTACATTTATTGCATATGTTACTTTTAATTGTGCATTTGGTATTTGGCTTTCTATTATTTCTATTTTTATTAATTTATTGTTTGCTATATTTTTTGTTTCACCATTTAAACTAATTTTTTTAAATACCTTGTCTATGCTAAAATTGAATACTTTCTTTTTATAATAGTAAATAACTGTATCTCCAGCTTCAGTTAATTCTCCTGATGCATTGTCTGGAGCCTTGATTAAATCGTAATATGGTATTTTTTCATCTGTTGTTGCGTATTCATCTCCAACAAATCCTTTTATTTCATATCCATAATTTTTTTCTTCTTTTGAGCCATCTTCATGTTCTTCTATATAAGTTATTTCTTCTTCTGTATCTACATCCACATATTTTACAATTATCGCACCACTTGCTATTCTTTCATAATAATAAGTTACTATTATCGTGTCTTCTATTACTTCATTTGGATTGTTTGGACTTATTACAGCTTTCATCTTTCCCACTTTGTTTTCTGGCTCTGGTTCAGCTGATTTGTAATTCTTTATTATTTTTCTTTCTGTTTGATAATCATCTCCTGAAAAGCCTTCTATTATTTCTTCTGGTAACAACTCTTTTTCTGTGTCCTTTTCTAAATATCTTACTTTTATTTTTGTAGGTATTTTTTCATATATGTATATTACTTCTTTTGGTTCTTTCGTCATTATTCCAGTTTCTTCATCTCCCGTTATTTCTGCTAATATGTAATTTTCTATTATTTTATATTCTGTGCTATATGAATCCCCTACTTTTCCATTTATTATTTCATCTTCTGATAAAGTATTTCCTTGTCTATCTTGAAATTTGGCTATAACCTTTGTCTCTGGTCTTATGTAATAATAAATTACTTCTTGATTTCCTTCTATTATTGTGCCTTGACTATTACCTGTGTCTTCTATAAATTCATAATACATTATTTCTTTTTTCTGTGTCGTATATTCTCTTCCTACTCTATTGGTTATTACTTCTTGCTCTGCTATCTCTTCTTGTGTATCTTTATCTACATGCTTTACTAATACTGTTCCTAATATATTTACATTTGTATCAAATGTGGTTTCTTTTTCGTCTTTCTGCTCTGTTTCGTATAATTCCACTCTTCCTTTTACTTTATTTGTAACTATGTCTTTTGCTGCATCTAACTCCTTATATACTACAGAAATATCTTTTGTTATATCTATTTTATATGTTTGCGCTTTTCCTACATTTATATGGTCTAGATATTCTTCCCATCTTATTGTATATATCTTTTCTCCAGCTTCATTTATTACTTCTTCATATTCTCCATCTTTTAAATCGGATTTCTCTATGTCAACAGAATATGGTAATGTATCTTCTACTATTACTCTTACACTTCCTATGTAATCTGTTATTTCTGCTGTAAAGTGAATAGTATAGTTTAGTATATCTGCTGATGAAGTTATCTCATTAGTTCCTTCTTTTGTAATTTCTGTATTTAAGTCTGTATTAAACAATTTATATGAATTTATTATTTTTACAGTATAGTTAGTAACTTCATCGGTTTGAACTTCTTGTCTTACTATCTTTGGACTTTCATAATATTCTAAATCATTTACTTTAGCTTCTCTTTCTGTTATTTCATATTCTATTCTTTCTCCTGTCTCATTATTATATTTTGGCAATCCCTTTATTATATATGTCCAATTATTGGTTGCATTTAATTCATATACTGTCTCTTTTCCACTTGCTTTCTCTTTTACCGCTATTAATACACTTGATGGACGATGTGCTTTTCTATCATTATTATCTTCCCATACTTTTGTTAATATTAAATTTACTTTATAATTCTGCTTTACACTTTCTGTATCTGTCGCCTCTTCTTCTATTTGAACCTCTCCAGGACTTGTTGAATGAACTTCTGGATAATATACTTTAGTTTTACCTATTACTGTATTTTCTATATCCTTCGTTACATCCTGATTTTTATATACTATTTTTATTTCTTTTACAAATTCTTTACTATATATTCCAGCTTCATAATTGCCTCCCATATATTCTCCGCTTTCATTGGCAAACGTATCTATTCCATCTATTTCTTCTATCCATGTAATAGTGTTATTTTGCTCATCATATACTCCATCACCTAGTAAAGACTTTTCCATATCAATTTTTGCAGGTAGTTTATCCACTATTTCCACAGTTATTCTTCCTATGTATTTTGCTACTGTTGTTTTATATTCTATTGTGTATGTAACTACTCCATCTTCTTTTAGCAATTGGGGACTGTCCCCAACTGACCCATTTGGGTCAGTTTGTACCGCTGTTTCTACTGTAGCTATTTTATCTATTTTGCTAGTAATCTGTGGGGGTATTAATTCGTAATAGTATATTACTTCTATAGTTTCTTCTTGCATTTTTCCTTGATTTTTATCTGGTTCTGTATTTTTACATATATAATTTGCAGGTACATCTTCAGATGGAGATGTTGTATAATTTTTTCCTATTATTCCTTCTATTGTGCTGTCATCGGCTAATTTTATTTGTGTTTCTTGTTGCTTTTCTGCATCGTATATGTAGTGGTGTACTATAACTTTTGTAGGGATTTCTACTATTGTTTCTACTTCTGCTTCTTTTGTATCTTCTTTTTCTGTTACATATTGATCTGGCTCTTCTGGATTTTCTTTTTCTACTAATTTTTGTAACGTTATTGTAGATTGTACTTTATTATTTAAGTTTCCTACTACTTCTTCTAAGTTTGGATATATGTATTTTATATTGATTTGTTTTGTTATTCGTATTTCTTCTGTTTCTTTGTCTTTAAATGTATTTATGTTTCCTATTTCTTCTTCCCAAGTTATTGTATATTCTTTTTCTCCTTCTGAGTTTGTTGTTTCTTCATATTTTCCTTCATTTAAGTCTGAATTTTTGACATCTATAGGATAAGGTAATGTGTCTACTATTTTTATTTTTGCCTTTCCTTCAAAGTCATTTATGCTTGCTGAAAATGCTATTTCATAGTATATTTTTTCGTCTTTTGATGTTATTTTTTCTGTTCCGTTTTTAGTTAATTTGTCTGTTAATTGTGCTGGTATTTCTTCTATTGTATTTTTTATATTAAATATTTTAAAGTATTCTGAATTTGCTCCCCCTTCTGCTACTGTATTAGATTGCTTTGCCACATAATGCCAAATTTGATTGATGTTATTTCCGTAACTTCCATGGGCTGATTCAGGATATTCATCCCCATATATTTCTTGTATTTCATATTCAGGTAATGTACCTGGAATTGCTGTGTTATCAAATTTGAATGCAATGTCTTCTATACTGTCTATGCTAAAGCCATAGTAAGAGTCTCCATAACTATTTGTTTCCCAGTATAAATAAAAATCTTCTGATGGAATACTTAATTCTAAATTTGCTAAGTTGTTTCCACCCCATTTTCCTGCTTTATATATTGTTCCTTTATAATTGTAATATATTTCAACAAAATCATAACTTTCATTTTGTGTTTTACAGTCTGGATTAAATTTTATTTTCAATCCATTAGTATCTGCTTGCTCTATAGTATCCGTATAATACTGTATTTTTTGTTCTTTTATTTCATATATATTTTTTTCTGTTCGATTTTTCCATACTGGATATTTTAAAAATTCATATTGCCAATTCATACTTTCGTTTGTTGTTGTGGTTTCTACTACTTCTCCATTTTTTACTAGATTTATTGTTATACTTTCTGGTCTTTTGTCTTTCTTATTGTCTTCATCTTCCCATGTTTTTTTGCCTATTATATCTAGATATACTTCATCTTCTTTTAATGTGTTTGTTATTGTAAAACTTCTTTTTACTCCACTATCTGTATCTTCGTCAGTATTTTTTATTTTACTTGTATATAAATCTATTTTTTGTTCTTGCACACTGTATTCATATAGTTTTCCTGTTTTATCACTTACTGGTACATTAAATATATGTTCCCATTTTGTACTTTCACTTAGTGTTGCTTTTTCATATACTTTTCCGTCCTGTAGCAGTGTTACTTCTATACTCTCAGGTCTTAGACCTAATTGGTTTTCATTATCTTCCCATTTTTTGTAGACCGTTATATTCTCCTTTGAATCTGGTACGGCTAATAAAGATACATTAGAACTTATTCCTGTCATATCATCTATTTCGTGCCCGTATATGTCTAAAGCTACCCATTTTGTATAACACATATTACTTGACATTTCTACTGTACTTACATTTCTTGGTGCCCTCATTTTTATTATAACAAATGTAATACTTCCTGACGGAATAATCTTATCTCCGTAGTCGAATGCAAGTGATTTTACTGTACTTTTATCTACTGATTCATCATATTCTTCCCAAGCTCCTCTGTCGTCTTTTAATGTTCCCGCGCTACCTGATTTTGAATAATATACTGTTGGAAAATAGTCATTACTATTTGCAAATTGCAAATCAATTCCCTCAAATATTCCTTGCCATGCACCATTTGTTTCTAAGTTGTCATATATAACTAAATTTTTTATACTGTTTATTCCCGTTCTTACACGTAATTTATATTTATATTCTCCATTATATGTAACGCTTGCTACGTCTGGTAGCCATTGGTTTTCTGAATTTTCTGTCCACACACTTTTGTTTACTTCTTGATATGAAGATACTGCTGGTACTATTGTTGCCGTTACAGTTTCTTTATGCATATAGTAATCACTAACATCACCATCATTATCTACATCATCTTTATCTGTTTGTTTTGTTGCTGGGAAATATTCTTCTTCAATTTCATTTAATAAATGAGTATATGATGCTACTTGATATGTTGCTCCATTGGTAAAGTATGATTCATATGATATTTTTAATGGAATGTCATACTGTTCTATGAAAGTATTAAATGTTTCATGATCCACTAATCCAAAAATATTTAAAGGATTTTCATGATAGTCGACAACAATTTCTACCCATAATTGCCCTGTTCCTTTATAGTTTTTGTCAACATTTATTGTAGTATGTTGCTTAATAAAGTTTATGTATTCTTCTTTTGTAAATGTTGTTCCATCTTGCTTTTTTATTCTTTGATAATTACTATTTGCTATGGTTATACTATCAATTATTTCTTCTTTTGTAGCATTTAATTCCATTCCTAATGGAAAAACATTAGATATTCTATATCCATTAAATTTTTGAGTTCCAAGATTACTTCTATTAAAAGATATTTGTTGATTTATGTTTCTATAAAAATATTCATTGTCTTCAGATGACACATTAATTCTATCATCTACTTCTATTCCTATATATTCTGCTCCATATGTTGTATTATATTCTGTTCTTAACCTATAATGTCCATATTTGTCTAAATCATATTCTGGTATCTTAAGTCTTCTTGATTCAAATTTATATGTTTCTTCTGATGTATCCATTAGATATTGCTCATTTGAACCATTCATTTTATATACTTCTAGAAAGTTAACATTTAATATTTTTCCATCTTCCGCTATATTATTACTTGTTTGTAGGTGCACTGTAGAATTAATATCTGTATAATTATTCATTGCTACAAATGATTCTTCTAAATTATACATTTCTATATACCAACCAACTATATCGGTTCTTTCAAATGTTATTGTATCTGAACTAGTATTTTTAAATTTTTCTCCATATTTTACGAAGTTATCTTGTCCTCTATATCTTACAAACAATTGCATGTCGTACTTGTTATATTCTAAAACTACTTTATTAGCATTTTGCCATGTACTTCCTCTAAGAATAATGTCTTTAAAGTAGTATTCATCATCTGTTAATTTTCTATATGTATTAGTATCTTTTGATGTTATATATATTAGGTCATCACCAAATCTCATATTATAATTTTCACCCATATAAGTAGCTTTTATTGCAAAATCATATCTTATATCTTCTCCATAATTTGGATTTATAATTTTATGATAAGATTGTTTATCGAAATAGGCATATACTCCTTTTCCTATTGTATATTCTTTTTCTACCTGAGTTTCATATTCACCTAAATCTACCGTTAAACTTCCTTCTGCAAGCATTTCTTCAGTTTTGTTTTCTCCTATGTAATAATATGAATCTTGAATTATACCATACCACTGAGTTTCACTTTGAACACTTCTTCTTTTATATTGTTGAGCAGGATAACCAATGTAGTAATATGTATATGCATTAGTATAACCATCATATGTCCAATATCTAGATCCATCACCAGTAACAGGTACTTTACAATAATTATTTTCATCTGATTGAACTAGTTTTTGATTTCCATCTAATAACACACAGCCATCTAAAATTTTTTCATAAAAATATCCGTTATTTACTATTCCTCTAACATTTTCATCATCTTGATTGGTTACATCTATATAATATCTAACCCAAATATAGTTTTGTGCACCGTCTATAAAACCATCATAAGATGAAACTTTTTCAGCTCTTTTTGTTATTGTAAATTCTCTTTTAGTTGAATTAAAATTAAATTTTAGTGTATTTGAATTTATTGGTTCATTTAAAACTACCGTACTTAAACTTGCTTTTATTGCTGTCTCAGAACCATTTAGCAAGTATCTTGCCTCTAGTGCATAAGATAGTTGAATTGTTCCTTGAAAATTATCATACATTTCTATCGTATTATTGTTTGTTAATATATATTTTTGTTGACTCCTATCATATTCATAACTCCATGCATAATCCTTTTTAGTGCTAGTTTTTAAATCTGCTGATATATTTGATACTTCCATAAAGTCTGTTAAATACGCATTTTTAGGATATGCTTTTCCTAAATTATCTATTGTAATTCTTAAATCACCAGGATTATAAGTTCTAACGACATTTGCATTTCCTATATTTATTTGAATTGTTATTACTCTTGTTTCATTTGTGGAAGCATTCCATGTATCCTCTTGCAACTGCTTTTTTCCCTTTTCTATAGCAGAATCATACATTACTATATTAAACTGCCATACATCTTCTCCTATTTCTTCTTCCTTCATTTCTTCGTAGATTTGCTTATTTGGATTTTGTGGATTTATGTTTATAGTTTGTTGCATTACTAAAATCCCCACAATTAATAAAATGCACAATAAACTTGTAACAATTAATATTTTCGATACTATTTTACTAGACATAATTGTATCTTTTTTATAAAATACTTTGTCCGTTTTTTTGTTTAGCATTACAATTTGCTCCCCTCTAATTTTTTATAATATTTATTTTTTCATATTATCATTAACTTGTAAATGACTATTTTAGCCTATTTTCTAGTTAGTATATAATTCTTTTACGGAACTATATTGTTTTTATTTTTTACATTTATTTGACTTTTTGTGGCTTTATTTGTAATAAATTATTGCTTTCCTTACGGATACTTCTATTTATGTAAATTTTTTTATTGTACTTAATATGCATCTTACTAAAAAACACATCTTTATTTAGTATTTATTTACTATACTAAATAAGATGTGTTTCTTATTTTATAAAATTATTTTTTCAATTTAACTTCTCCAAAAAGCTCCATATCCTCTATATGCTTCGTATACATCGAACTTACTTGTTACTTCATATGGTGCATGCATTGATAGTACTGGAACGCCACAGTCTATTACATCTACTCCTTTATTTGCTAAAATGTAGGCTATGGTTCCTCCTCCGCCAACATCTACTCTTCCTAATTCTGCTACTTCGTATTTTACCCCTGCTGTTTCAAATATATTTCTTATTTTGGCTACAAATTCTGCATTTGCATCTGATGCTCCTGATTTTCCTCTTGCCCCTGTATATTTGTTTAAACCTATTCCTCTTCCTAAATATCCAGAATTATTTTTTTCGTATACTGATGCATATATTGGGTCATATCCTGCATCTACGTCTGCTGATAACATTCTTGAATTACAAAATACTTTGTCTAATAAGTTTGGTCGATTTACTCCTAATTTGTTTAATATTTCTGATATAAATGTATCAAATACATGTGATTCCATTCCTGTGTTTCCCATACTGCCTATTTCTTCTTTATCTGATATTATGCATACGGCTGTTGTTTTTGGATTTTCTAAGTCTAATAAAGCTGTTAATGATGTGTATACACATACTTTATCATCTTGACCATATGCTGATACCATACTATTGTCTAATCCCATGTTTCTTGCTTTGAATGCTGGTACTAATTCTAATTCTGAACTTACAAAGTCCATTTCTGTTATTCCATATTTTTCATTTAATATGTTTAATACATTTAGTTTTACTGATTCTTGAACTTTTCCATCTCCATATGGCATACTTCCTATAAGTAAATTTAAGTCTTCTCCTTTTACTCCTTCTTTTAATTTTCTTTCCATTTGTTCTGTTGCTAAATGTGGTAAAAGATCTGTTATTGTAAATATTGGATCTGCTTCGTCTTCCCCTATTTTTACTTCTATTTTTTCTCCGTTTGGTTTTACTATTACTCCATGTATTGCAAGTGGTATTGTTGTCCATTGATATTTTTTTATTCCACCATAATAATGTGTTTTTAAATAGGCTAAACCTGTGTCTTCGTATAATGGATTTGGTTTTAAGTCTAATCTTGGTGAATCTGCATGTGCGCCTATTATATTTATTCCATCTTCTATATTGTTTTCTCCTATTATTGCTAAATACATACTTTTTTCTCTATTTATATAATATACTTTGTCTCCTGGTTGTAAACTTTCATAATCTTTTATATCTCTAAATCCTTTAGATTCTGCCATTTCTTTTGATGTTTTTACTATTTCTCTTTCTGTTTTTGATTTGTTTAGATAGTTTATATATCCTTCTGCATAGTTAAATAAATCTGTTCTCCTTGCTTCTTCTAGGCTTTCCCAGCCTGTACTTGGTTTTTTAAATAATTTTTCCTTTAGTTCTTCTGCACTCATTTTTTTCCTCCTATCTCTATAAATGAAGCGATTATCTTTTGATTTCTTCATTTATTTTTATTATTGTACCCATTTTATCGATTTCGATTATATCATTAGTTTATATTTTTTTCTAGTAATTTTCTATATTTTATTATTATGTTTTTATATTTTATTATTATGCTTTTATTTTTTTATTTTTTCATATTTTATTATGGCATTTTTTCATATTTTGCTCTTGCACCTCATAAAGTTTAAAAAAACTATTTACAAAAATTTATTTTTGTTGTTAAATAGAGTGAGAATATTGTTAAATATTCGTATTTTTTGTATTTTAATGAGGATTTATATGAATAATAAGAAAGAAATTATAAATGAATCTTTAAATAATGTAAATATGCCAAAAGAGGAGTCTACAAACGACGTACTTACATTAGAAAATGAAACCGTAGATAATGAGCCTAACTCAGGAACTGATACTACAGACACTGTGTCTAATTCAGAAAATGAAATTACTGATAATGTTTCTAATTCTGAAACTAACTCTACGAATACTGTGTCTAATTCAGAAAATGAAATTGCTGATGATGCTTCTAATTTAGAAACTAATTCTACGGATATTGTGTCTAACTCAGAAAATAAAATTGCTGATGATGCTTTTAATTTAGAAACTAATTCTACGGATACTGTGTCTAACTCAGAAAATAAAATTGCTGATGATGCTTCTAATTTAGAAACTAATTCTACGGATGCCGTATCTAATTCAAAAAATGAAATGAGCGATAATTCTTCTAATTTAAAAACAGATAACGTGATAAATAACAAAAAACATGAGCAGACTCAAAAAAACATTGAAAATATTCCTATTCAAAATATGAGTAATGAAAAAAAGAAAAAAAGATGGGTAATTCCATTAATAATAAGTATCGTTACTGTATTGCTTTTATGTACTTTTTCTACTATATTTGGAGTTTTCAATATATGGAATACGAAAATAATTTATGGCACGAAAATCAGTAACATTGATGTATCTAATCTTACAAAAGAAGAAGCTTATGAAAAAATAAGTTCTTTAATAAATGAAAAATTAGCAAATCCAATAATTTTAAAACACAATGATTATGAAACTAACATCTTTGCTGAACAATTTGAAGTTAATTTTGACTTAAATTCTGCTATTGACATGGCTTATGACAAAGGTAAAAATGGTAATATTTTCGAAAATAATTTCAATATTATTGGTTCATTTTTTACAAATAGTAATATTGTTCCAAATTTTACATATAATGATGATTCAATTTTGACTCTTTTGACTGAAATCGAAACTAATTTACCAGATAAATTGGTTGAACCTAGTTATTATGTAGACGGTAATAATTTAGTTATTACTAAAGGTGTTGATGGCGTTGTAGTTTTAAGAGACAATTTAAAATATTCAATATTTAATTATATTAATAATATAATGACTATGGATTCCACTATTGATATTCCTTGTGAATCAAAAACCGCTTCAAGTATTGATATAAATAAAATTCATGATGAAGTTTATAAAGCTCCTCAAGATGCATACTATACTACTGAACCTTATGCCCTTTATCCACATTCCGATGGAATTGACTTTTCTATTTCTATTGATGAAGCTATTCAAACATTAGCTCAAGATACTCAAAGTTATACTATTCCTTTAAAAGTATTGTCTCCTAATGTTACTACTAATCAAATAGGAACAGAAGCTTTTCCAAATTTACTTGCAGAGTATTCAACCCATTATAGTACATCTAATAAAAATAGAAGCACAAATATTTCTTTAGCTTCTGCTAAAATTAATGGTATTGTTATTATGCCTGGTGAAGTATTTTCTTATAACCAAACTGTAGGTCAACGTACTGCTGCAGCAGGTTTTAAAAGTGCTGGTGCCTACTCTAATGGTCAAGTTATAAATACCATCGGCGGAGGAATTTGCCAAGTTTCTTCTACTTTGTATAATGCCGTTTTACTTTCTAATTTAGAAATTGTTGAAAGAACTAACCATTATTTCGATACAGGGTATGTTCCTGCTGGTAGAGATGCAACTGTTTCATGGGGTGGTCCTGATTTTAAATTTAAAAATAATAGGAATTATCCTATAAAAATAGTTTGTAGCGGTACTGGTGGTACTGTTAATTTTAAAATTTATGGTCTTCGTTCTGAAAATGATTACGAAGTAGCTATTGAAAGTAAATATATTCAAACTATTAAGTATAAAACTGTTGAACAAAAAGATGACTCATTACCTAGGGGCACTACTAAAGTTATAGAAAGTGGCTCTAATGGTTGCAAAACTGAAACTTATAAAATCTTAAAACAAAATGGTGTTGTTGTCTCTAGAACTCGTATTTCTAGTGATACTTATAACCCACACAATAGAATTGTAGCTGTTGGAACTAAATAATTTGAATTTAAAAAAAGGTATATATTTTTGAAGTAACCCCAAAAAAGTTTAATATGGAGGATTCACTTCAAAAATATATACCTTCTTTTTTTATTTAGATATTATTTATTGTGGTATTTCTATGCGTTGTACCATGTTATTTATTTGTTTTAATTTATTTTCAATTTTTTTTCTTATTTGATTATTATAGTTTATATTTCTTTCACATTTTTCTTTATATAAATTAATTTTATTTAAATAACCCTGTTCTTTTTTTCCACTTTCTAAATATAAATTAAAATATATGTATATTAATTCTTCTGACGCTTGTATTAATTTTTCTGAAACATCATCTAACAATTCAATTGCTTTATTTATATTACATTCTATTCCTATTTCTATTTTTCCATCTTTATAAAAATATTTTGCTAAATTATATTTAGACCATGGGCACAACATAAATTCTGGACTTTCTGACGATGAATAATAATATTCAAACGCTTTTTTCATGCTTTTTTTTATTCCTAATCCTTTTCTATAAAATTCTGCTATTTTATTGGCTGACCAACTTTCCCCTGAGTTTGCTGAAACAATATAGTATTCATATGCTTTCTTATAATTTTTATTTTCTTCGTATATTTTTCCTAAATTGTTATATGCATATACATTTCCTAAAGATATTGCTTTTTCAAACATTTGTATTGCACTATTTTTATTTTTCTCCACATGTGGAATATCACCATTTAATAATATTACCCCTAAACTGTTAAAAGCATTTGAACAGTTCAATCTTTTTGCTTTATTAAAGTATTTTAATGCAAGGTATAAATCTTCTTTTGTTCTATTTCCTATATGCCCTTTGTAATATAAGTATCCTATTGCCCAGTTTGCTACTGGATGATTGTTTTGTGCTGAAATTTTATAATATTTATATGCTTCTTCATAACGTGCTTTTCCTGTTATTATCCCATAACATTCCATAGATGCCATTTCAAAACATGCAAATGGATTGCCTTTTTGGGCTAATTCTTTTATTCCTCTTATTGACCATATTCCAGAGTTTAATTGAATTTTTATAAACTCTTCTATATCTTTCACAGATATATTAGTGTCATATATATTTCTTTCTATAACATCATTTATTTGTTCATTTATGCGTATAGGTTGTTTTTTTTCTAATATTACATAAAATAAAACTTTTACAATAAAATTATATAAATCTCCGTTTTCTAAATCATGATATAATTCGTTTGATAATTTTATTCCAACATCAGAGTCGTTTTTACTTATTGTATATAACTTATTACATATATGATTTAGTTTTGTATTATTATTTATTTGTTTTATTGAAACAATTTCTTCTTTATTTCCTATTAATTCTATTATTTTTGCAATTGTTTCTATTAATATGTTTTTATCTTTTTTGAATTTATCTCTAACTTCTTCAAAGTAATTTCTATATTTTGCATTTATTGCTCGTAACCCTGTGCAATAATTGTTTACTGTACTGTCCGCAATGTCATAGGTATTAAATATTATACAAAATAAATCTGATTGAACAAATATTTTTGCATTACTTGATTCTTCTTTTATTACCCTAAATAGGTTTCCAAATGAAAGATAATTGTCATTCGTATTTAACCTAATGAATCTTACCACTTTTTATTTGACTCCTTTCTAATTTTCTTTAGGCTTTGCTAAAACTGTATATTATTATATATTATGTTAAAATTTAAATCAATATAATTTGTGAATTAATCGTGAATTGTATTCTTTTGTGTGAATTTTAGTGAGTTGATTTTTATTAGCTATAAATATAAAATATTTTAAATTAAAAATTCTACTATCACAATTAATTTTGGCAACTTATTTAATTATAATATGAAAAGAGGGTGAATTTTATAAAAACTAAAATAAATAATTTAGAAATTAATTATATAAAAAAAGGTTCTGGAAAAAATGTTTTAATTTTACCTGGTTGGGGAACAACAATTGATACTTATATTACTCTTATCCAGTCTATTTCTACATATGCCTGTGTTTACTGCTTAGATATGCCTGGTTTTGGGAAATCCCAAGAACCACAAAAAAGTTGGAATATAGATGATTATGTGTCTTTTATAATTAATTTTATAGAAAATCAAAACATAAAAAATTTGGACTTAATTGGCCATTCTAATGGTGGAAGAATTATTATAAAACTAATGAATGAAAAATTGAATTTTAAAGTAAATAAAATAGTTTTAATTGGAAGTGCAGGTATAGTGCATAAAAAAACTTTATTTCAAAAAATAAAAATCAAAACTTTTAAAATTTGTAAAAAAATTTTAGAATTTAAACCAATTAATTCTGTTTTTCCTAATTTATTGGAAAATTTGAAAAATCATTTTGGATCTACTGATTACAAAAATGCAACTCCTATAATGAAAGAAACTTTAGTTAAATTGGTTAATGAAGATTTAAAAGCACTTCTACCTAATATTTCGGCACCTACTTTGCTTATATGGGGCGAAGCAGATACTTCTACTCCTATATGCGATGCAGAAATTATGGAAAAGCTAATTCCAGATGCAGGTCTTGTAAGAGTAAAAAATTGCTCTCACTATGTTTTCTTAGAACAACCTGCTTACGTTAATAAAATTATATATACTTTTTTATCAAGAGAGGACTGAAAAATATAAATGAAAATATTGATTGCTATAGAATATTTTGTAAATTTAATTATTTTATTATGCTTTTATATGCATATGTTTCAATTAAATTCTTATTTTTTTAAGAAACATTTACATTGGATGAAAAAAAATTATAAGAAAATTATTTTTAGTATTTTTTTAGTATTATTAACAAATATTTTTTTATTATTTGATAATTTTATTCTTAATATATTAATAATTTTTATTTTGGGATTTTCTATTTTTTATAACTTTCCAAAGAAAAAAGCAAAAATAGAATTTAAAATTACAAATAGGGTTAAAAGAATGTTTTTTACTGAAATATTATTGATTTTATTTTTTATTGCTATTAATTTCAAAGAATATATTTTTATAAAATTGTGTATTTTAAATATTTTGTCCCCTGTTATGTGTTTTTTGGCTAATTTTATAAATTATCCTTTTGAAAGCATGAATAGAAAGCATTATATTAATGAAGCTAAGAAAATAATTAGTGATATGCCTGATTTAATTGTAATTGGTGTTACAGGAAGTTATGGAAAGACAAGCGTAAAAAACTTTTTGGAAAAGATTTTAGAAAAAAAATATGAAGTATTAACTACACCTAAAAATTATAATACAACTATGGGCGTTGTAAAAACTATAAGAGAAAATTTGAGACCTACTCATCAAATTTTTATTTGTGAAATGGGTGCTACTAAACCTAATGATATAAAAGAAATTTGTGATATTGTAAAACCTAAATATGGAATTATTACTTCTATTGGCCCACAACATTTGGAAAGTTTTAAAAGTATAGAAAATATTATAAATACTAAGTTTGAGTTAGCAGATAGCGTTAAGGAAAATGATGGTTTGTTATTTCTTAATTATAATAATGATTACTTGGCTAAACATTCTATTAGTCAGGATTGTGTTACTTATGGAATTGATGATGATAAGTTAAATTATAACGCTTTTAATATTCGTTCTTCTTCTAATGGCTCTTCTTTTACTGTATTTGATAAATCTTCTAATAAAGAAATTAATTTTAATACTAAACTTATTGGAAAACACAATGTTATAAATATTGTGGGTGCTATTGCTATAAGTAATTATTTAGGTATTTCTCTTGCAGATATTGTTCCACAAGTAAAGCTTTTAAAAAGTGTACCTCATAGATTAGAGTTAATTTCTAATAATAATTTTAATATTATTGATGATTCTTATAATTCTAATCCTGTTAGTTCTAAATCTGCTTTAGATACTTTAGCACAGTTTGATGGAACTAAAATTATTGTAACTCCTGGATTAATTGAATTGGGAGATGATGAAGAGAAATATAATTATGAATTTGGTAGGTATTCTTGTAATGTTTGCGATTATATTTTTTTGGTTAATAGTAGACCTTCTAAATTTATTTTTGATGGAATTTCTTCGACAAATTTCGACAAAAAAAGAGTTTTTTTTGTCGATAATCCTAACGAAGCTGTAAATCAAATTTTGAATTCTAGTAATTATGATAATAATTATTTTGCTTCTGATGAAATAAACTTGACTAAAACAAGTGTAAGTAATACTAATGCTAATAGAAATCAAGCTTTGGTTTTAAAAAATACAGTAACAATTCTCTTAGAGAATGATTTACCTGATAATTATAATTTATAAATTTTTTATTTTATGAAAGGATTTGATTATTATGAAAATTAAATTAGGTGTTTTTTTTGGTGGTAAGAGCGTAGAACATGAGGTTTCTATTATTACTGCTATTCAGGCTATAGAAAATATTGATACTAATAAATATGAAGTTGTACCAATATATATTGCAAAAGATAATAAAATGTATTGCGGAAATTTTATAGGAGATATAAATCAATATAAAAATATTGAAAATTTATTACATATTAGTTCTCAGGTAACTCTTGCTCAAAAGGATAATAAAACTGTTTTAGTTAGATGTAATAAAAAATTTTACGAAAGTGATATTTATGACTATATTGATATTGCTTTTCCTATTGTGCATGGCACAAATGTTGAAGATGGAACTTTACAAGGTTATTTAAAAATGTTTAATATTCCTTATGTTGGTTGTGATGTGCTAGCTTCTAGTTGTGGCATGGATAAATATGTTTGTAAATGTATTTTGAAAGATAATAATATTCCTGTTTTAGATTGTAAATGCTTTTCTTTTAAAGATTATAATGAAAATTTAGAAAACGTTATTTCTTGCATTGAAGAGAATTTTTCATATCCTGTAATTGTTAAACCTATAAATTTGGGTTCTAGCGTGGGTATTGGTATTGCTAAAACACAGGAAGAATTAAAAGATGCAATGGAAACAGCTTTTACTTATTCAAAGAAAATTCTTGTAGAAAAGGCTATTAAAAATTTAAAAGAAGTTAATTGCTCTGTTGTTGGAGATTTAGATTTTGCGGAGGCTTCTGAATGTGAAGAACCTATTAAAACTGACGAAATTCTAAGTTTTAAGGATAAATATATGTCTAATGGCAAAGGTCTATCTGGTACTAAATCTTCTAATCAATCTGCATCTAAATACGTAAATCAACTTGCTAATGAGTCTATTAAACAACCTTTAGAAGAATCTTTGAATCAACCTGTAAAACAACCTATGGAACAGTCTATGAATTCAGGTGTATTAAAATTACCTGCAGATATTTCTTCTGAGGTAAAGCATACTATTCAGGAATTAAGTTTAAAAACTTTTAAGGTTTTAGGATGTTGCGGTGTTATTCGTATCGATTTTATAATTGATAAGGATTCTAATTCTATTTTTGTTAATGAAGTTAATACTATTCCTGGTTCTTTATCTTTCCATTTATGGAGGGCAACTGGATTAAATTACTCTGACTTACTTTCTAAGCTTATTGATTTAAGCTTAAAAAGAGCTCGTGAGGAAAAAAATATTTTATTTTCTTTTGATAGTAATATTTTGTCACAACGTTCTTTGAATGGTTTGAAAGGATTAAAACGAAAATAATTTCTTTGACTAAGACAGTTGTATTTAGGAAGGATTTTTCATTTTACAGTTGAATACTGGCTTAAAAAGCAATAATGCATTTTATGACCAATAATGTTGAAATAATTAAAAAAATGATATAATATAAAAGAAAATATTAGTAATAGAATTTCGATTATAGAAAGAAGTTAGTGTAAATATGGAAATAAAAGATGAGAAAATTAATCAAATACTTGAAAAATCTAAAAAATACAGAGAACAGTTAGCCTCGACTAAGAATAGTTTTATGAATTCGGAAAAAGAATTTGCTGATTTTGAAAAAGTTTTCGAAGAAAACTTTAACATAGTAAAAAAAGATGTTGATTTAAATGATAAAAATAATATTTTTCTAAAATGTAAAATATCTGAACAGGAAGCATTAAATGGATGCACAAAGGAAATAAAATATAAACAAATATGTGAAGATGGAAAAAAAGAAAATAATATAATAAATGTAAAAATTCCTAAAGGTATTCAAAAAGGTCAATCAATAATTCTTTATAACAATGGAAATTATGTAACAGAAAAAAATCAAATGGGCAATGTAATAATAAAAATAGAAATTAAGTAATGGAGAAAATAAGAAATTGCTTATTAGTTTATTGTGGTTTAAATACTTCGGCTATGGTTAAAGTATGGGAAAATTTAAAGAAGT
>CANQSP010000030.1 GCA_947626555.1 uncultured Clostridia bacterium
TAATATTTAATAAAAATGGACAAGAATTGACATTTTTGAGCAAATGTAGTAAAATGATATTATGTACCGTAAAATTTATATACTTAAAATGATAAATTGAAGGTGGGTGTAACATATGAAAAAATTAGCAAGTGTTTTATTTTTTATTGTGTTTTTATTTATGTATACAACAACTGTATTTGCATCAAATGAAGTAATTCTAGATGTAAATAAAAATAAAGTTAATTTGGGTGGAGAAATAACAATTTCTATCGACCTAAACATGGAGAGCAAAGAAACGTCTTTGTATGCTTATACTGCAAAGTTAAGCTATGACAAAGACGTTTTTGATGTTATAAAGACAGAAAATTTTCAGGAAAAAGAAAATTGGTCTGATATAGTGTATAACAAATCGAATAATAAATTTGCTCTAATAAACAAGAAAGGAATTACTGGAGAAAAACTTCTAGAAATAAAATTGAAAGTTAAAAAGGATGCCATTCCTGGTAAAACCACTATTACAGTAAATAGTGTTAAAGCATCTGATGGAAAAAATGATATTTCTTTGAAAAGTGATTCTATAGATATTATGGTCTTGAAAGATGGTTTAGCACAAGATGAAAGCATTCCAGTAAATAAAGAAAATAATAGTAGTGAAGAAAATACTTCTATTAATGTAGGAGGAGATTTTAGGTGGATTGCTTATATATGCATTGCGCTAATGGTTGCCATTATAATATTTTTAATTTACTATAATGTAAAAAATAAAAATAATGAAGAACTTGATGATAAAAGGATTACTATTACAATTATATTAATAGTAGTCTTAGTTGTGATGCTAATACCTACGATTCTTCTTTTATCTTATAAAAGTGCAGATGTGAACAAAGATGGACAAGTTGATTATGATGATGTTAAGAATATTATAGAGTATTTATTAGAAATAAAAAATCCAGATGAAACACCTAATATTAATGATAATGATGTAAATAATGATGGAAATATTACAATAGGAGATGTTGGAGCTTCAACAGAGCAAGCAGGAAATCAAAATCATGATGCAAACATTAATGGTTCAAGTAATAACAATAATAACAATAATAACAACAATAACAACAATAGTAACAATAATAACCAGAATCAACCAAGTAACCAAACAAATCCAAATCAACCAGCCAATCCAGATAAGCCAAGTGACCCAGCAAATCCAGACGAACCAAGTAACCCAACAAATCCAAATCAGCCAGCAAATCCAGACAATCCAAACAATCCTAGCAATCCAGATAATCCTGATAACCCAACCAATCCAGACAAGCCAAGTAACCCAACGAATCCAAATCAGCCAAGCAAACCAGATAATCCACAAAATCCAAATGAACCAAGTAAGCCAGATAACCCAGACAATCCTACAAATCCCAATAATCCAGATAATCTAGGGGCAGTAATTAATAATAGAGTAGTAAGTAATCTTACACCTAAAAAAGGTGAAGAAATAACTTTAGATTTATATATTGATGTTACTCCTTATACAGAAGTTGAAAAAGTAGAAATAGGAGGAAAATTCTATAATGTAGAAAAAGTAAAAAATTCAACTATAAAATTAGCAAATATTATACCAATTGGAATAAAAGCAATAGGTATAAATAAAATAGCGCAAGAAAATAACCACTATATTGTAAAAATACCTGCTCCAACCGTAGCTAAAGTGCATGAATTAGCTATTACCAAAATAAAATTGGATAATAATCAAGAAATTGAAACAAATTACAGCATTATGATAGATGTATTAAAGGATAAACCTAAAGTAGAAGAATTCAAAATAGATAGTGAAAAAGAAATACCAGAAATTAGCTTTAATGTAGAAGATCCAGATGGAGCATTCAAAAATGGTAGCTTTATTATTAAAGATGAAAATGGAAATGAAGTATATAAATCAAAACCAGGAGAAATTCATCTTGGAGAAAATAAATTTATAGTAGAATTAGAAGATGGTAAAACATATCATTATGAATTTAATATAGACTATGATTTAGACCATGACTATTTTAGTGAAAATTTAGCAGATGATTATGAAAAAGTAGAAGATTTTATAAATGACTCTTTCGGAGATGGAGATGGAAACTTAGAATTTTCAAGAGATTATGGATTTGTTAATAAAAATATGGATATAACAAAGAAAGTGTCTACACAAGATGATTTAATACTATCTTTTGAAAATGATTATGATTCATACTATGATGTAAGAGGAATAATTATTGGAGACGTTGAATATCCTGTTCAAAAAGATACAAATGGAAAATATACAGTAATATTACCAAAAGGAGAAAAAGGAAGCAATTTTATATTAATTAAATCAGCAGTATTAGAAAATGGAATAAGTTATGACATAAACCAAGAAATGCAATATATATATCTAAAAGATAAACCAATTATTGGTGGTGCAGATATACAACTAAATAAAGGTAAAATGCATATTAAGATAGAAATAACAGATACAGATAGCGCAATTAAAAATGTAATTGTAAGATTAAAAGATGAAAATGGAGAAGTTATAGAAGAAAAATTATTAGAAGATATATATTCAGGAGATTTAGAAATAAATACTCCAGGAAAGTATAAAGTTGAAGTAGAAGCTATATATGATTTAGGAGATGAAATATTAGAAAAAATAATTAAAACATACGAGGTAGAAGTAAAAGGAGAAATACAAGAACCAATAGAAGCAACAATAAGTGAAAGTGTACCTACAAATTATTATGTCGCTAAAGGTGGAAATATTGAAATTACATATACTATAGAAGATAACACAGATGAAGATGTAAAACAAATTCGTATAAATGGTGTAGCACTTACAGTAGCAAAAGTAGAAGATGGAATTTATAAAGTAACTATGAAGGCACCAACAGAAAATATACCACAAAACAGAAAAATAGCATTAGAAGCAACAGAAATTATATATGAAAGTGATAGTATAGAAGTTGTTCATTCAACTGAAATAGAAATATTAAAAGATATGCCAGAAGTTACAAATGATTATATTCACTTTGTAGAAAATAAGCCTATATTACATTTTGAAATAAAGGACGAAGATGACACATTTGTAAGTGGTAGAATTATAATTACACATGAAGATGGAACAGAAGCGGAAAAAACATTTGAAAAAGAAGAGCAAGTTATTGAAATTGAATTAGAGGGATTAGAAGAGTTTGCAACTTATAATATTCAGATTGAAATTAAATATGATTTAGATACAAATAAAAATGATGAAGCCAATAAGGGAACTTGGCTTTCAGAAAAACACGAATTATTAATGCAAACTGATTATGACCTTTCAGTAACAGATTTTAAATTAGTATCTGTTACAGAAGATGTTGTTACGCTTGAATTTACAAGCACAAATGCTACTAATAAGTATTACATTGAAAAGGTTATGATAAATGATAAAGAGTATGAAGTAAGCAGAAATGAAGCAGTATATACAGTAGAAATTCCAACAGAAGATTTTGGAAAGGAAAGAACAACTTTAGAATTACAAGGAGTAATAATAAACTTTGTAGAATTTGATAAGGAAACATACTTTAATTCTTTAGAAGGAATACTAGTATTTAAAGAACATCCAACAGCATCAATTGGTGAAATACTTGTGGGAGACGGAAAAAATACAATTACAGCAAATGATATTCAAATTACAGATAAAGATGAAACTATTACTAAAAAATATGCAATGTTAAAGCATGAAGGAAATGTAATTAGTGAAAAAGAATTACAAGGTGATACTGCAATATTTAATGCAGAAGAAATTAGTGCAGAAAGTATTAATACAGAAGGAATTTTCAAAGCTGGAACTTATACTATAGAAATATTAGCAGACTACGAAGCTTTAGATGGTAAAGAGCATATTAAAGAACCATTAAAAGAAGCAAAAAGTATAGAAGTAGATATAGAAGTAGAAATACCAGAGGCAAGTGAAAAACAATATGTAGAAAAGGCATCAGAAGTAGAAATTTCATTTACAATAAATTCAAATACATCAAAAGAAATTGCAAATTTAAAATTAAATAATGAAGAAACATTATATGTACCAACACATGAAGATGGAGTATATAAAGTAACTATAACTGCACCAGAAGAAATAGGATTAAAGCAATATAAAATTACACAAATAATTTATAGTGATAAAACAATAGATATAGAAGAAAGTGCAGTAGCAGAAATTTATGTATTAAATAATAAACCATCAATTATAGATAATGAATTTGACGATATATCAGAAACACCAACATATAAGTTTAAATTTAACGACCCAGATGATACATTAATAAGTGGAAACATTATAGTTAAAAATGGTGAAGACATAGTAGGCAGTCCACAAGAGTTAAAGGTAGATGAGAATGTAGTAGAATTAACAGGATTAACAGAAGGAATGGCGTATACATTAGAAATAAATGGTACATATGATTTAGATGAGGACAAACAAGATTCTATAAATGTTCATAAGCTTGAAGATTTATTTGAAAAGGTAGAACTTGAAATTATAGATTACAAAGTTAGCATGAATTTTGAAAAAATAGAAAGTATTAATAGTGAAAGTGAAGAAGTAACAATTGTATTTACAATTGAAAATAATACAGATTTTGATGTTACACATATTAAATTAGGTGAACAATATTATGATGTAGAAAAAGTAGGAGAAAAATATAAAGCAACAATTCCATATAGTCAAGAAGAAGTTTTAGCTAAAATTGAAGAAGTTAAATTAGCAAATGGAAAAGTTGTAACTTTAGAGCAAGAAGTTTCAATACAACTAGAAGCTTCTATAGTTCAAAGTGAAGTATTACAAGAATATGCAAATAAGGGAGAAGCTATTACTATAAAATATACAATAAAAGATAATATTGATGAAAAAGTAACTCATATTGATATTAATGGAGAAAAAGTAGCATTAGAAGAAAAACTTGAGGAAAGTTCTATGCAAGAGGGTGAGAGTGTATATTCTGCAAGTTATACTGCTCCAAGTCAAACAGGAAAAGCATCTTTAACTGCTAGCAAGCTATATTATGGAAATGTAGAAGTACAAGTAGATCCAAAGGAAGACAAAATTGAAATATTAAAATCTATGCCATCTATAACAGGACTTGCTATTGATGATAGTGAAGTGTCAAAACAAGGAAAACCAAAACTAAACTTTATACTAAATGATGAAGATGATGCAATTATAGATGGAAGTATAGTAATTAAGAGATTAGATACTAATGCAGAACAAACAATTGAACTTCAAAAAGATCTTGAGACACAAAGTTATGTATTAGAAAATATTGAGGAATTTATACAATATAGTGTAGAAATAAAAGCTAATTATGATTTGGATACAGAAAACGAAAATAAGCAAAATGAAGGTGCAATTACAGAAAGTCATAAGTTTATGGTACAAGAAAATTATTATCTATTAATAGAAGAATTTATGATTAAAGAAATAACAGACGAAAAAGTAGTATTACAATTTGAAAGTACAAATAAATCAAGCAATGGTGTTGAAAAAGTTTTAATAGGATTTAATGGAGAAAATAAGCAATATGAAGTAACAAAAGGAGAAGATAACTTATATACTTTAGAAATTCCATTAAGTGAATTTAATGAGCAAAGAACAGAGTTAACTTTAGAAGAAGTAATTTTAACTAATTTAAAACCATTTAATAGGGAAACAGATAGAAATGTATTTGAAGGAATAGATTCTTTAGTAGTATTCAAAACTAAACCAACAGCAGAAATAGAAAATATTATATTAGATGAACATAAAAATTCAATGACTGTAAATAACATTAAATTTACAGATGATGATAGTACCCTTATTAATAAATATGCTGTGTTAAAATTAAATGGAGAGGTAGTTCAAGAAATTAAAATGGATGGACAAACAGGTGTAATATTTAAATCAGAAGATGAAATGTTTGAAGCAGGAAACTATGAAGTAGAAATTTTAGCAGACTATAATATTAATGATGGAAAAGAACATACAAAAGAAGTTATATCAGAGAAATCTACGGTAAAAGTTGATATAGTAGTAGAAGTAGATAAAGTATCTGAAAAATTATATAAAGAAAAGGGTTCTATAGCAATAATTGAATTTAGTATTAAATCTAATACAAAACAAAATGTTGAAAGTGTAGAAATAAATAATGAAGCTCCGGTATTCTTTGAAAAAGCTGAAAATGGAAATTATAAAGTAACTGTAAGTTTACCATCAGAAACAGGACTAAAAGAATATGGAATTACAAAAGTAAGATATGAAAATGATGAGGTAAATGTAGAAAATAGCCCTAAAGCAGAAGTTTATGTATTAAAAGATAAACCAACAATTACAGATGAAGTATTTGATGATATATCTGATGAAACAACATATAAATTTAACTTTAATGATTCAGAAGATACATTCATAAGTGGAAACATTAGTGTAAAAGATAGTGAAGGAAATGTAAAAATTGAATCTCAAAGCTTAAATAAAAATGAGAATGTAGTAGATTTATCTAATTTAGATAGAGGAAAGACTTATACTTTAACTATAAATGCTACATATGATTTAGATGATGATAAAGGAGATTCTATTAATACAGAAACTTTAAATAAAGAAGTAGAACTTAATATAATAGATTATAAAGTTTCAATAAACATTGAAAGTATAGAAAGTATTAACAAACAAGATAAACAGGTAAGCATTGTATTTAAAGTAACTAACAATACTAACTTTGATGTTGCATATATTAAGCTAGAAGAAGAATTATATAAGGTAGATAAGGAAACAGACATACATAAAGTAACAATTCCATATAATCAAGAGGCTGACGAAAAAATAACTATTACTATTTCAGAAGTTAAAATGTCAAACGAAAAAGTTATAAGATTAGAAAGAGATGCTACATTTGATATGTTTAAGAAGGCACCAAAGGCAACAGAGCCACAAATTACATTTGAAGATGATAAGATAAAAGCAAGCTTTACTATTACAGATGATGATAGCACAATAAAAGCACTTCATGCTGAATTAAAAGATGTATCTGGAAGTTCAATAGGAAGTGCACAAATTGAAGATATAAGTGCAGGAGAAAAACAAGTAGAGTTTGATAATAGTTTAGCAGGAACATATAAAGTAGAAGTAGTAGCTGACTATGACAAAGTAGATGGAGAAGAACATAACGATATAGTATTAAGTAGTGCAGAAAAAACAAGAGAGATATTAGCTTCTATAAGTGAAGCAGAAATATTAAATAAATATCCAGAAAAGGGAGCAACTATAACAATTAAATATACAGTAAAAGATAATACTTATGAAAAAGTAACTGCAATGGAAATTAATAGTGAAAGAAATGAAACTGTTGAAGAAGAAAGTGATGATGTATATACTATATCTTATACAGTTCCAAGTGAAAGTGGAGAAGATACTATAGCAGTAACTAAGTTATATTATGGCGAAGATGAAGCTACAGTAGAAAGAGAAGATAAAGTTGAAGTATTAAAATCACCATTGTATGTAGATGCAATAAATATTGATGATAGTAAAGTAGCAGAAAAAACAGGAAATGCAGTATTGAATTTCCATATACATGATGAAGATAAAACTTTTGTAAGTGGAAGTGTATCTATAAAAGATGATAAGAATTCAGAAGTACAAAATATAACAATTAATAAAGAGGATAGTGGCAATAAAGAAAGAAGTTATGAATTGCAAGACATACAAGAGTTTAAAACATATAAAGTAGAAATAACAGTAAATTATGATTTAGACACAGATAATGAAAATAGTTTAAATAGCGGTACAGTTACTGAAACAGGCGAATTTATTATAGAGCGTAATTATGAATTAAACATAACTGAACTACAATTTAAAGAAGGAGAAATTGGAAAAGTAATTTTACAATTTAAGAGTACAAATAATTCAAGTCATATTATAAATAAAGTTTTAGTAGGATTAAATGGTGAAGAAACAAAACAATATGATGCAACTAAAGGACAAGATAATTTATACACAGTAGAAATTCTATTAAGCGAATTACCTAACGAAAAGACCACATTAACTTTAGCTGGAGTAATATTAGATAATTTAAAAGAATTTAAGAAAGAAACAGATAGTGAATTATTTGAAAATTTAGGTTCTTTTGAAATATTTAAAAATAAACCAACAGCACAAGTAGATGAAGTTACAGTAAGTGAAGATAAGAAGTCAATTATAGTAAATGGTATTAGCTTCACAGATGAAGATGAAACAATAACTGATAAATATATAGTGCTAAAATTAGGTGAAGAAGAGATTAGAAAAACTACTATTAATGATGAAGCACAAATAACCTTTAGTATGGAGGAAGACAAGCCATTTAAAGCAGGAACATATAGTATAGGAATTTTAGCAAGCTACAATGTTATTGATGGTAATGTTCACGAAGAAGAATTAATATCAGAAGAAAAAGAAGCGGAAGTTGGCATAGTTGCAAATGTAACTGGAACATCAGATATGGTATTTGCACATAAAGGAACGAATGCAGTAATAACATTTACTATTGAATCTAATACAGAGCAAGAAATTGAAAGTATGTTAGTAAATGGAGAGGCACCAGTTAGTTTTGCAAAAGGTGAAAGTGGTAACTATGAAGTAACTGTAACTACGACTATTGAAAAAGGAGAAAAAGAATATGAAATTACAAAATTAACTTATGGCGATACAGAAATAACTTTACAGGATACGCCTAAAGCAAAAATTTATATATTAAAAGATGTACCAACAATTACAGCAAATGAATTTGATGATATTTCAGATATACCAACATATAAATTTACATTTAATGACCCAGATAATGCACTTGTAAGTGGAAATATTATTGTTAAAGATGAAGAAAATCATCAAGTTATTGAACCACAAGTTTTAAATAAAAATGAAGAAAATACAGTAATTTTATCACAATTAACAAGAGGAAAAGTTTATACATTAAGTTTAGAAGGTACATATGACTTAGATGACTTTGAAGATGAACAATCTAATATTTATAGCCTTGAAGAAATACTAAATAATGTTAAACTTAATATAATAGATTATGAAATTTATTTAGATTTTAATAAGGTTGAAGCTATAGATAAAGCACAAAGCAATGTAACGCTTTCATTTAAAGTAAGAAACAATACTGAATTTGAAGTTGCATATGTAAAATTAGATGAAGAATATACAATGCAAAAAGAAGGAGAACTTTATAAAGCAACAATCCCATATGAACAAGTAAATGATGAAAAAGTTACAATTACAATTTCAGAAGTTAAGATGTCAAATGGAAAGAAAGTGGAATTAAAAGCACCAACAGAATTTGAAATATTAAAGAAAGCACCAAGTGCAACAAAACCTACATTAGAAAAAACGGAAGAAGATATTATTACAGCGACATTTAATGTTACAGATACAGATAACACAATAACAAGTATGTATGCAGAATTAAGAAAAGGTGAAGTTGCAGTTGAAAGTAAGGAAATTACAAGTGAATCTAAAGACGTAACCTTTACTTATAATAGAGCTGGAATGTATAATGTAGTAATTGTAGCAAGCTATGATAGAGCAGATGCAGAAGAACATAATAATATAGAGATTAGTGAAAAATCTGATGATATAAAAATAGACATAAAAGCAAGTATAGCAAGTAGTATATTATCAACTAAATATCCTGACAAAAATAAAGACATGAAAATCACTTATACTATAACAGATAACACAGACGAAGAAATAACCGCTATTGATATGGCTGCAAAAGCAAGTAGTACAAAATATGAAGGTGAAAAGCTTATTAAAGAAAGTGATGATGTTTATAGTATTGTTTATAGAACACCAGATAAACCAGGAAAAGTTAATTTAGAGGCAATTAAATTATATTATAATGATGTTGGCATTGAGGTTAGTGAGCAAGATGAAATAGATGTATTAAAAGCAAAACCTTATGTAAAATATAGCGATGAAACATTTGAAATATTCTATGATTATAATGCATGTACGGTATCAGTACTATTTACAACAGTAGATCCAGATGGAGCTGTTTTAAAAGATGAGGATGGACAACCTCAAAAAGGAATGGTAACATATGCAGGATTTTTAGATGAAAATAATGATCCAAAACCTACATTTACTATGGGAGAAACTACATTAATTACATTTAAAGATGTACCAAAAAATAGAGTGCACTTAATACATATATATTCAGCTCCATATGATTTAGATTCAAATCCAAATGATAATGAAAATCACTATGACAAACATTATGATTCATCACTTTTATTAATAAGGTGTGGAGCATTTGTAGGATTACCATCAAGTCTTAATGTAGATAATTTGAAGGTAAAAACAGCTGAAAAAGAAGATACAACACAATTAAAGGTAAATGAAGAATTTAAAATATCATTTACAGCAGAAGTAATACCACTAGATCCTAAATATGGAAATGAATATCATGCAGAATATATTCGTTTAAAAGGTGATGGAACAGCACATGAGAGAACTTATAGATTAGAGAAAAATGACAAAACTTATACTACTAGAGATTATATAAAAGGTTTTGATACGGCAGGTTCTAGAGATATAGAAATTGAAAGTATTATATTAAGCAATGGTGAAATAATACCAATGGAAGATAAAATAATTCATGTGGAAGTTCAGGAAGAGTAACTTTAGTAAGTGATATTAGAAGAAGTGATTACTTTTGTAGTCACTTCTTTATTGGTTTCATAATATATATTATGTTTGCTTGACAGCAAAGCAAAAATAGTATTATCATATAGAAAAAGATAAATAAGGGGAAAAAATGAATATTTTAGTAGCAATAAATGGTCAATATACAAAGCAATTAAATGTTTTATTAAATTCTATACAAAAGTCAAATAAAGACGAAAATTTTAATATATATATATTTAATAAAAATTTAAATAAAGAGCAAATAGAAGAAATAAAAAATGGTTTAGATTTAAAAAAATTTTGTATAAATGATGTAAAATTAAATGAATCAAAATTTAATGATTTGTTAGTGCGTGAGCAAAGATATCCAGTAGAAATATATTTTAGAATTTTTGCAGTAAAATATTTACCTAATGATATAGATAGAATTTTATATTTAGATGCTGATACGTTAGTAATAAATAAACTAGATGAATTATACAATATGGATTTTGAAGGAAATTATTTTATAGCAGCAACTCATGTGAAAAAGGTAGTTCATAAGTTTAATGAAATAAGATTGGGAATAGATGAGAATAATCCATATATAAATACAGGAGTTCTTTTGATAAACTTAAATGAATTAAGAAAAATAAAAATTGAAAAAGAAGTAATGGATTTTATGCAAAAAAATAGCAAGAAATTGTTATTACCTGACCAAGACATAATTAATGTAATGTATGGAAATAAAATTAAACTTATAGATGATTTAAAGTATAATTTAGGAGATAGAAATTTAAATTTATATAATTTGAATAATCCTAAGAAGAAAATTGGTATTAAGTGGATTTGTAAAAATACCGTAATTATTCATTATTTTGGTAGAAACAAACCATGGAATAACGGATATGTAGGGAGATTAGGGTGCTTTTATTATAAGTTTGTAAATCAATTAGAAAACCAAAATAATTGTAAAAAAGTTTTAATTTTATCCTGTGGAACAGGTGGAGGTCATAACACAGCAGCAAAGGCAATACAAGAAGAATTACTTGCAAGAAATATAGAAACAGATTTTAAAGAATATTTAGAAATTATTAATCCTAAACTAAAAGATTCAATTAATAGTTTGTATATAAGATCTACAAATAAAAATGGAAAGATATTTAAAAAAGTATATAGTCTAGGGAAAATTTATGAAAAAACCAAATTAAAATCGCCAGTATATGTTTTGAATAGCTTAAACAAGCAGAAACTTTATAAATATATAAAAGATAATAAGTATAATTTTGTTATAACTACTCATCTATTTGCAGCTCAAGCATTGACAGCTATAAAAAAAGAACATCATATTCGTTTTATGCAAGTTGCTACAGACTATGTAAGCATACCATTTTGGGAAGAAACTAATCCAAATTATTTTGTTATTCCAAGCAAAGAACTAGAATTAGATTTTTTGGAAAAAGGTATAAAAAAACAAAAGTTAATAGCTATTGGTATACCTGTAATGAAACAATATAGAAAAGAATATAATAAGGAAGAAACAAAAAAAGAATTGAATTTGGATATTAACAAAAAATATATTCTAATTTTAAACGGAAGCATGGGCTTTGGAAATGTGAAAGAAATAGCTAAAAAATTATTAGAAAATATCAAAAATGTTACTTTTATTATTTCATGTGGTAATAATAAAAAATTGCTAGATTTCCTTAAAGATGAATATAAGAATAATAGCAGAATTATAGCACTTCCTTATACGAATAATTTAGGTAAATATATGGCATGCTCTGAAATTATACTTAGTAAACCAGGAGGACTTACAACTACAGAAGTTACAACAATGAGAAAGCCGTTAATTCATATAATGCCTATACCAGGCTGTGAAAACTATAATGCAAATTTCTTCGCAGAAAGAAAAATGTCTGTAAAATGTGATAATATAGAACAAGTAGTTAAAAATACAAAACAACTAATAAAAAATCAAGTATTGCAAAAACAAATGATAGCAAATCAAAAGAAATATATAGCACGAGATACTTGTGAAAAAATAGTAGATATTGTTATAAAAGAAATAAATAGAGGTAATAAATAATGGAAAAATATTTAGAACAAGAAGACATGGATTTAGCAGAAGATGAGAATGAAGATATAATTCATATGTATGAACCGCTAGAATTACATATAGATGAGAATTACAAATATATTAATAATGGTAAAATATTTTCATTTTTTTCTAATTTACTATATTATGGATTAGCTTTTCCAGTTTTAACGATTTTAAATAAGATAATATATGACTTAAAAATAGAGGGAAAAGAAAATATTAAAGATTTACATACTGGAGCAATTAGTGTGTCTAATCATGTTTTGTTTTTAGATTGCACAATGGTAGGTTTAGCATTTGGATTTAAAAAGTTATATTTTACAACAAGAGAAGGAAGTTTTAAAATTCCTTTTATAAGGAAGTTAATAAAACTATTAAGAGCAATACCAATTCCAACTGAAATAAAGAATAAAGAATGTTTTACAAAACAATTAAATCAGGCATTACAAGAAGGTAAAATAATACATTTTTATCCTGAACAAGCATTGTGGCCTTATTGTGATAGATTAAGAAATTTTAAAAATGGTGCATTCAACTTTGCAATAAGTAATAAAGTTCCAGTTGTTCCAATAGTAATTACTTTTAGAAAGCCAAGTGGAATAAGAAAATTATTTAAAAAGAAAGATGATGTTACGGTAAAAATATTAAAACCAATAAAATGCATTGATGAAGAAAATAAAAAAGAGAGTATAGAAAAATTAAAAGAACAAGTGCGTCAAGCTATGGAAATTAAATAAAAAAGGAGATTATAATATGCAAGTAAAAAAAGAATTTAAGGAACAATTAAAAGAATATCAGGAAAGAGCAAATAATGAATTAGAAAAAGAACTAAGAAAATATGAATGTCCTGAAGAAGTATTAAACGAATCTGTAGAGTATAGTTTAATGGCAGGAGGAAAGAGATTAAGACCTGTTCTTGTTATGGCTACATATGAATTATTCAAACAAGATGTAGAAAAATGTATACCATATGCTATAGCAATAGAAATGATTCATAATTTTTCATTAATACATGATGATTTACCTGGAATTGATAATGATGATTTTAGGCATGGAAAACTAACGAACCATAAAAAATTTAATGAAGCTACTGCTATTCTTGCAGGAGATAGTTTATTAAATAATGCATATGGAGTAATTAGCAATGATTTAATAAATACACCTATTACTGAATTACAAAATAAATTAAAAGTTTTTAATGAGTTCTCAACTGCTGTAGATAGAATGATTATAGGTGAATATGTAGATACTGAATATGAAGGAAAACAAATATCCGAAGAAGATTTAAAGTATATACATGAAAATAAAACAGGTGCCCTTTTAAAACTATGTGTTAGAATGGGAGCAATTTTAGCTAATGCTTCTACCGATGAACTAGAGAGTGTAACTAAATATTCTGAAAAGATAGGTTTAGCATTCCAAATAAAAGATGATATATTATCAGAAGAAGGAAATGAAAAAGAGTTAGGAAAACCAGTTGGAAATGATAAAATACTAAAGAAGTGCACATATGTATCAAAATATGGAGTAGATGGTGCCAAGAAAATATTGGAAGAAACAATAAAAGAAGCAATAGAATATTTAAATAAATTTGGGGAGAGAGCAGAATTCTTGAAAGAATTAGCTATATATATAAAAGATAGGAATAAGTAAAATGTTTTAGTAAAATAACTACTAAAAAGTATATTATATCTTTGGATGATGAAGATTATTCAAGAGATGGAATAAAAAATGTTAACATATTTCACTTCTTAATGAATGATAATTTTTTTTAATTGAGAAAAATGAAGTATTAAAGAAAAGCAGGCTAGTACCCTGCTTTTTTGAAACACATTTTATCTCTCAAAAATAATTGATTTTATTATTTTATAACCTATTAATATAACACCTATAATTATGCATATATCTGCAAAATTAAATATAGGAAAATCAAAGAGTTTAACAAATTCTACTACATAACCTCTTATAAGCCTATCTCCTAAATTTGATATTCCGCCTGCAAATACCATAAATAAAGGAATTAACAGTGATATTTCAAGTTCATTTTCTTTAATAAATTTTATAATTAATCCTAATATTACTACATTTACCATTATAGTCATTATTATATTATTTGAACCTATACCAAACGAAGGGTTTGTATTTTTAGTAAAGGTAAATTCTAAAAAGTCAGATATAACAATATTTTTGTCGAGTATCATAAACTTTGTCAATTGGTCGATAAATAATATAATAGCAATTATTATGCTTCCAATTAAAATTGTTTTTTTCTTATTCATTTATTATTACCTCTTCATCTTTGTCTTTTATTTGAAATAACATATAATAGCTATTTACATCTGATATATAAATTGTTTTTACTTCTTCGTAATTTTCATATAAATATGGAATTTGAGTACTTTCAGATGTATCCATAAGCTTTAATACTACAAAATCAATTATTGAGTCTTTTATATATCTATTTTGTTCGTCCATTATTTCAGGGTAATTTTCATATTTTATATTTGGTTTATGAAAATATTTTACATTAGGAGTGATATTTGTTACAGTGTAGAACCCACCATCTAAAAATCCATAGTTTAGTAAAGTTGGATTTTCTTTTTTCTCAATTATTTGAGCAAATTGATATTGCAATAAATCCTCCTTTTTTATATTGTGAAAATCATAATTAACACTGTTATTACAAGTTAATATTACAAAAGATAATATATAAATTGGAGTTAAAAAGATGGTATAGTTTATTAATTTAGGTTTTAGTATTTTTTCAATAACATTAGCGATAAATAATGTGCCTAAAACAATAAATGTCATTAATATTAAAAAGTAGTATACATGATTAGCACCATAATAAACTCCTAATATAGTAAGAAATATAGTAAAAGTTATAGCAAATTTTCCATATTTGTTTGGAATTATAGTTTTACTAAAAATAACATATATATAACCTAAAAAAGTAATAATTGAAAAGTGCATTAAAGTACCGGCAAAGCCATAGGCACTTTTAAATGCTGTTAATATTCTATTTAATATAGATACATTTTCGGAATAAGCAGAGATATTTACAAAAAAGTATACATCAATCATTTCATAAAGTGCATTATTTAGTGCGAAATATATAATCCAAGGTAAAGCTACAATCAACATTCCAAATAGAAAGTATAATCCAGATAAAAAAGCTTCCTTTACTTTTTTGTTAATAAGCAATCCTATACATAGAAAACCTGCAAAGCCTAGCCAAAAGCCTAGTAAATTATATTTAATTACCATAACTAAACCTGCCATAACTCCATTAAAAATAACTTGTTTAGTAGGCATTTTTTGTGGATAAATATTTTTATAATAATTAAGAAAATAATATAAACTTATTGCTAAAAGTGGCAAGCAAAATTCTTCAGCACTGTCACCTGAAATAAATACATAACTAGAAAGTATAATGAATGACATAAGAGGTGATGCCCATAAAATATGTATTTTTCTAAAATATAAAAGTATAGTTTTATTAGCAAAGTACAAGAAAATACTAAATGAAATAACTTCAAAAATAAATATGCCTATAAAAGTTTTATTTGAAATTATATAAGCTATTGCATGAATAAGGTACAAAAGTGGACCTTTTTGCTCAAACAAATCTTTATATATAATTAATCCATTTGCCATTCCTTTTCCCATAGTAAAAAAAGAGTTTGCATCATCCCAATTATTCAAAGGGTATAAGAATGAACTTTTTGAACAAATAGATAAGAATATAATAGAACATAATAAGCAATAAAAATATATTATATAGTTATGATATTTTTTATTTATATTAAATGTTTTTATAAAATTTTTTACTTTTTCCATAATTTTTCCTTTTTTAATCATAATATCACAAAATGAAACGTTATACAAATTATTTTTATAAATAATAGACTTTTGGTTAATTAAGTGATATATTATTAAAAATAATGAATGTAGTAAGAGTTAAAAGGAGGAAATAACCTATAATGGAAAAAATAAAAGGGATTTTTCAAAAAGATATTGATAGCATTAAATTTACATTTAACAAAGAAAAATTATGGGTGTTTTTAGTTACAATAGTAACATCTATGATAGTACATTTTTCATTATATGCATTAATGATAACTGGTCCAGACACATTAATTAATAGCATGTATCATGAGGCAGTTGGGTGGGAAATGCAACTATTAAGGTTTGGATTATTTTTTGTTCAAATGTTAAAAGGAAATATTGTATCTCCAGTTTTATCTACATTAATTTGTAGTGTATTGTTAGGAATAACAAATATATTAATTATGGATATTTTCAAAGTGAAAAATAAATATTTTAAATATTTATTAGCAATTATTTTGGCAGTAGCACCAAATATATCAGCAACGTTAACATTTTTTTATTGTTCAGATGCATATATAATAGGTTTTCTTTTTGCAACACTAGCAGTCTTTCTTGTAAGAAAATATGAAAGTAAAAAATGGATAATCCTTGTAAGTGGTTTGTTAGTTGCAATTTCAATGGGAATGTACCAGACATATTTATCTGTAACAATGGTTTTGTGTATAGCTACATTAATAGTAGATATATTAAATAATGTCGAGAAAAAGCAAATTTTTAAGAATATTTTTAGATATATATTGATGGGTTTAATAGGCGTTATTGCATTTTATGTAATATCACATGTAGCATTATTAGTTAATAATTTACAAGCAGCTAGCTATAGTGGAGCAAATAAAATAGGTTTAGAAACTTTGGCAAGTGCTCCAAGTCTAATTCCTCAAGCATATCAAAGCTTTTTTAATTACTTTTTTAATGATAATATGATTCCAAATACAATTTGGGGTACAAATGTATTTTATATTATAATATATGCAGTTATGCTAATTTCTGTAATATATATTATCATAAAAAATCAAGTTTATAAAAATATTACCAATTTTATAATCTTATTAATTTCAATAGCAATAGCACCTATATGCTTTGGAATAATAGAAATAATAGTTCCAGATGTAGATATACATATTTTAATGGCTTGTTCAATGATTTTGGTATTTCCAATATTCTTTAAAATATTAGAGTTATTGCCTAAAAGTGTAATTTCAAATATATGTAAATATGTAGTAGTTGGTTGTAGTTTAATAATTGCTTGGATTTATATATGGCAAGATAATTCATCATATAATGCAATTTATTTAATGCAAAATCAAACTGTTTCAACTGCAAATAGAATAGTAACAAGAATTGAAGAGTTAGATGGCTATACTCCTGAAATGCCGGTTCTATTCCTTGGGGGATTGGAAAACAATGAATATTTAAATAAATATAATACAGATGTAGATACTACTAAAACTTTTGATAGAAGTTGGGGATTTATTTCAGATACATCAACAATTTGGTGGGGAAACTTGGACAGTTGGAATAAGCTACTTTATGAATATATAGGTGTCAATTTGAATTTAGTAAGTGAATGGGTAAGTACAGATATATTTGAAACAGATGAATATAAGAAGATGACTTATTATCCAGAAAAAGATAGTATAAAAATAATAAACAATACTGTAGTAGTAAAGTTGAGTGATTGATATAAGAAAGGAATGATTTTATGAAAAAAGTAGTAAAAGTAGTATGTGTATTTTTAGTATTAGTACTCATTTTAGGTGTGGTGTTTTTTATAGTTGACTATAATCGAGTAAAAAATCAAGAAAAACCTATTTTTTGTATTACAAGTCCAGCAGGAATGGCAAATGATGGTGGAACAATGGAATATTTTGGATTAGGATATAAGGTAATTGATTTTAATAGGATTTCTGGATATGATGAAATAAAAATTGGAACTTGGTTTATGAATTATGAGGATTTTAGTGAAGAAATTGAACTATATGAGAAGTCAGTGGAAGATGATGAGCAAGAAAAAGATAGTAGCAATATAAATAATAAAGTAACTACAATAGACATAGAAACAGCATTTGGCTTTAATGAAGATTCAAAGAAAGTATATACTCTTAATCAAGAAGAGATTTATGTAATTTTTAATATTATGCATAATATAACTTTTAAAGAAGAAACATGTGATGGACTTCCAAGCTATTATATTAAATATAATAGCAATTCGGAAAAAGCTTTTATTACATATGGAGTTGAAATATATGAAAATGAGTATCATATTACTTCAGATAAGGGAGAAGC
>CANQSP010000031.1 GCA_947626555.1 uncultured Clostridia bacterium
TCTTCTGCTCTTCCTTCTTTTTTCATTTGTATTACTATTCTTTCACCTAATGATAACATCTTTTTCTCCTCCTTTTCCTTTTTTATCCCCCAATAAAAACCTGTATGTTTTGTCATGTACGTTTTGCACCATTATTCTATCTTTCTCCTTTCATTTTAGCTTGTTTTCTTGTTTTTATCAAGTTTGATTTATTAGTTTATATTGCCGTAAAAAATTATCACCTCTTTTTTCCTTTATTTTTCTTCATTTTTTGAATTCAAGGGTATATTCATAATATTTTCATTCATAAAATGTTTTTTGTAATTTTGTAAAATTTCTTGCTTTTATTTCATTTTATTATATAATTATCTTAATAAAAACTTTATAATAAAAGGATGTTTAATGAGAAAGGAATTTATTACTAATGAAGGAAGAAATTTATGAACTAACGAATCCACAAAAATCTATTTGGGTTACAGAGCAATTTTTTGAGCGGCTCATGTGTTAATAATATTTGCGGAACAGTTTTAATACATGATACTGTTAATTTTGATATTTTAAAAAAGGCTATTTATGCTATGGTTGAACAAAGCGATAATTTTAGAATTAGGCTTTTTGTTGATGAAGATAATTTAATTAAACAAAAAATTATTAATTTTAAAGCTAATACAAATGATAGTGCAAAGGATTTTGATGAAAAATATGAGAGTATAAAGACTTTTGATATTCCAATTATAGATTTAAAAAATAATGATGCTTTAATTTCTTTAGAAAAAGAAATGGCAACAACTCATTTTGATATATTTAATAATAATTTATTTCATTTCAAGATGTTTCGTTTTCCTGACGGAACAGGCGGTTATGTTCTTTGTGTAAGCCATTTTATAGCTGATGCCTGCTCTTCTAGCTTAATTGGTAGCATTTCTATGAATATTTATTCTAATTTATTAAAAAATATTTCACCAGAACCTTTAAAAACTTCTTACGTTTATTATATTAATTCCGAAAAGGAATATTTATGCAGTGATAAGTTTAAAAAGGATGAGGAGTTCTGGCATGAATATTTTTCTACTGTGCCTGAGCTTGGAATTATTCCTTCTACCAAAAATGTTCAAAAGCAGTCTTGCACAGCTTCTAGAAAATTGTTTATTATACCAGAAGAAAAAGTTAAGAAGATAAATGAATTTTGTTCTGGTCATAAAGTTTCTGTTTTTAATTTTTTTATGGCAGTTTATGCTATTTATATTAATAAAATTTCTAGTTTAGATGATTTTGTTTTAGGTACTCCTATTTTAAATCGTTCTACTTTTATGGAGAAAAATACTCCTGGAATGTTTATTAGTACTGTACCTATTCGTTTTATTATAAATAATAATACCATGGCTTTAGATTTTATGAAAAAGATTGCTATGGATCTTTTGGGTATTTTTAGACATCAAAAATATCCTTATCAAAATATTTTGGAACATATTAGAAAACAAAATCCTTCTCAACCTAATTTATATGATATTTTAATTTCTTACCAAAATAGTAAAATAAATAAGGATTGTTCTGAGGTTCCTTATGAAGTTAGATGGACTTTTAATAATAATGTTGCTGATTCTATGCAAATTCATTTATTTGATATGAATGATATTGGAAGCTTGAATATTGCTTATGATTTTAGATTAGATAAATATTTAGAAAAAGATATAGTTGGTTTGCATAATAGAATTATGTTTATCATTGATCAGATTTTAAATACAAATAATATTTTAATTAATGATATTGAAATTGTTACTTCCGAAGAGAAAAATTTAATTTTAAATGATTTTAATGATAATTTTTTGGAGTATGATAAAAATAAAAATATTATTTGTTTTTTTGAAGAGCAGGTTGAAAATACACCAAATAATATTGCTTTAGTTTATAAAAATATGTTCCTTACTTACAAGGAGCTTAATGAAAAAGTTAATAGCTTAGCCTTTTATTTGAGGAAAAATAAAATTAAAAATAATTGTATTGTCGGAGTTATGCAAAATCGTTCTTTTGAGATGATTATTTCTATTTTAGCTGTGTTAAAAGCTGGCGGTGCATATATTCCTATTGACCCTGAATACCCTGAAGATAGAATTTCTTATATGCTTGAAAATAGCAAGGCTTCCGTTATTTTATCTGCTGAACATTTGGCTTCAAAAATCGAGAATATTAATTTTAATGGAAAAGTTATTTTTGCAGATTTAAATAATGAAGAAATTTATAATTTGCCTAAAGTTAATATTAATAATATTTCTAAGCCTGATGATTTATCTTATATTATTTATACTTCTGGCTCTACTGGTATGCCTAAGGGTGTTATGCTAACTCAAAAGAATTTAACTAATTTTATTAATTCTATGATTAATAAAATTGAATATTTAAGCGATGGTATTTATCATTCTATCGTTTCTATTACTACTGTTTCTTTTGATATTTTTGTGTTTGAGACTATAATTTCTTTATGTAGAGGTTTGAAATTGTTTATTACTGATGAGTCTGAACAAAAAATTACTTTAAAATTAGAAAGATTAATTAGGGATAATAATATTGAAATTATTCAGTCTACACCTTCTATTATGAATTTTCATTTGGAAAATTTGAGCATTGATGGTTTTTCTAATTTGAAATATGTAATGCTTGCAGGCGAACAGCTTCCTAAAAAATTGGTTGATAAAATTAAATTAATCTCACCTTCTTGTACTGTTTATAATGGATATGGCCCTTCTGAAACTACTATTTTTTCAACTGTAAAAGATGTTACTTCTCTTTCTCAAATTAATATTGGGGAACCTATTAATAATACTCAAATTTATATTTTAAATGATAATTTAAATTTACTTCCTATGAAAACTGTAGGGGAAATTTATATTGCCGGCGATGGTGTAGGAAAAGGTTATTTGAATAGGGATGATTTGACTTTAGAGCGTTATTTACCTAATCCTTTTGCTGAAAGTTCTACTTTGCTTAAGTCTGGTCAAAATTCTATTATGTATAAAACTGGTGATTTAGGTATGTGGCTTCCTGATGGTTCTATTGAGTGCAAAGGAAGAGCTGATAATCAAATTAAATTAAGAGGACTTCGTATTGAGCTTGGAGAAATTGAAAATTGTATTAATAATTTTTCTACTAATGAAATTTCTGCTGTAGATGGTTTAGATTCTTCAATTAATTCCAACTCAGATATTAAGTCTGCTGTGATTGTGAAAAATGAAAATAATAAAATGAGTTTAAATGCTTTTATTTCTTCTAGTAAAGCATTGGATATAACTGCTTTAAGGGAGTATTTAAATCAAAAACTTCCTAATTATATGGTGCCTAATACTTTTACTATTTTGGAAAAATTGCCTTTTACTCCTAACGGAAAAATTGATAGAAAATCTTTGGAGAGCTATAAAATTGAAAATGAAATTGTTGATGATTCTTTTGTAAAACCTCGTAATGAAGTTGAAGCAAATATTGTAAAGTCTATAAAGAAAAAATTGCATCTTGATAAATTTGGTATTGATAATAATATTTTTGACTATGGTGCTGATTCTTTAGCAATTATTAATATTTTAACTGATTTATTTAAATATGATTTATCTTTGAAGGTTTATGATTTTTATACATACCCTACTGTTAGAGAATTATATGATAATTTGCTTTCTGATAATAAATTGCAAAAGATTTCTAATTTTGATGATCTTCTACCTTTAAATGAAATTGTTAAGAATTTTTCAAGGAATATTAATTGCACGAGTACTTATGATTTTAAAAATATTTTTATTACTGGTGTTACTGGTTTTTTAGGTATTCATATTTTGGCTGAACTTTTTAATAATTTTTCTAAAATTAATAAAATTTATTGTGCTATTAGAAAAAAGGGTAAATTAAATATTGAAGATAGATTTTTTAATAAATTACATTTTTATTTTGGTGATAAATATGATGATTTCGTAAATAAATATGTGGTTTTCGTTGAGGCTGATATAAATAAGGAAAATCTTGGATTGTCTCCTGAATATATTGATAATTTAAATGGCAACGTTGATGTTGTTATTCATTGTGCTGCAAATGTTAAACATTATGGCAAATATTCAGATTTTGAAAAGACTAATATTAATGGAACTAAAAATATTATAAGTTTTTGCAATAAATTAAATATTCCTTTACAGTATATTTCTACTATGACTATTTCGGGAAATTATTTGATTGAACAAGATCATAACCTTGTTGTCTTTGATGAAAATACTTTTTTTGAAAATCAGTCTTTTGATGATAACGTTTATTCTAAAAGTAAATTATTCGCAGAGGCTCTTGTTTTAGATGCAATTTATTCTGGACTTAATGCTACTATTTATAGAATTGGTGATTTAACTGGTAGATATTCTGATGGTGTTTTCCAAGAGAATATTGAGGATAATTCTATTTATTTAAGATTAAAATCTATTTTTGAAATAGGCTCTATTCCTGAATCTATTTTAAATAATAATTTAGAGTTTACTCCCGTTGATTTTGCCGCTTCTGCTATTTGTAAAATTATGTGGTCAAATAATAATTTAAATAGGATTTTTCATATTTATAATCCTAATATGCTTAAGGTTAATGAATTACTTGATTATTTGAAAACGCTTAATTACGATGTGAAGGCTTTGTCTAATAATGAATTTATAAATATTATTAAAGATTTGTCTAACGATAGTGATAATCAAAATAAGCTTAGCGGTATTATTAATGACTTTACAGATACTAATGATTTTGTGTATAATCATATTATTGAAACTGATAATAAACTAACTTGTGATTATTTATATAATTTGCAGTTTAAGTGGCCTATTTTGGATTTAGATTATATTGAAAAATTAATTAATTATATGAAGAATGTTAAGTTTTTAAATTAAGTATGTAGGATGAAACTTCGTGTTTGTTTTTCGAGCACGAGGTACTAACCTCATTAAGGGAGTGTTTTTTTTGAAAAAATTATTTAATAAATTATCTATATCTAATAAATTGGTATTATATTTTCTAATTATATTTTTTGCTTCTTCACTTTTGTTATATTATGTAATACCTGTTTTATTAAATTATCCACCAGATACAATTAATACTACTTTTGATAGAGAAGTTTCTATTCTTTATTACAAGTATCAATTTTTATTAGTTGTTATTGGAATTGCTACCTTTTTTGTATTATATTTAAAACTTGCATTGAAAAAAATTGATAAGTGGTGGAAAAATAAAAATTCTAATTTAGATGAAATTTTGTTAATAAGAAAAAAAGCTATGGGCTTTTCTTATAATTTATATATTTGTATGGAGATTTTTCCTGTTTTGATTGTTTCTACTATTTTGATGTTAACAGGAAGCCACCCCGCTATTTTATTATTTAAGATAGGTACTATTATTTTTAGTTTTGCAACACTTATTGCTTCTATTTTCTTGATTTTATCTAAAAATGCATTATACCCTGTTTTGGCAGAAACTTCAAAATATATAAATGAACGCAGTATTCCTAAAGGATTATCTTTGCGAAGTAAACTGGCTTTTCAGCTTTTTCCTAGCGTTTTAGTTATTGCTTTGGTATTATCTCTTATTGGATATTATAGATTAACCGTTGAGACTGGCTCTTTAATTAACAATTACTATTCTTCTTCGTTACAAGCAGAGATTGATAATTTTTCTGTAAGACCTTCTATTGAAAATTTGGAGAGTGTACTTAGTCCTTATTATATGGATAATACTGCTTTTTGTTTTGTGGAAAATCCAGATGGTTCTATAGAGACTAGCAATAATTCTACTTTAAGTCATTTTTTCGTAAAATATATGCATGATTTAGCAAGATCTCATAATAATACTGTTTACGAAACATATACTGTTGATTCACAAGCAGTTATTCAGGATATTACTTATAACGGACAAGTTTATACAGTTGGAATCTATTTTGAAATATCTTCTTTTAATAGTTTTCTTTTATTTTTAGGTATTTCATTGTTACTATTTATTTTTAATTTATTAATGATTATTTATGTTGCTACTTCTTTAAATAGAGATATTAAAAATGTCTCTAGCGGTTTAAAGCATATTATTAATAATGATTTTGAAACACGGTGAGGTTTCTAAATTACCTATTACTTCTGATGATGAATTGGGTACTTTAGTAATGGAACTTAATCAGATTCAGGAATTGAATAAAAATCAAGTTGAACAAATTCAAGATAATCAGGATAAACTTATGGAAAAAGAACGTCTTGCATCACTTGGTCAATTAATTGGTGGTATTGCTCATAACTTAAAAACTCCTATAATGTCTATAGCAGGTGCTGCAGAAGGTTTGAATGATTTAATTAAGGAATATGATTCTTCTATTGGAGATCCTGAAGTGAATGATAAAGATCATCATGATATTGCTAGGGATATGAGTATTTGGACTAAAAAGATTAAAGGTTATACAGAATATATGTCTGATGTAATTACAGCTGTAAAAGGACAAGCTGTTGTTCTTTCAGATGAGTCTAATGTTTCGTTTACAATAGAAGAACTTATAAAACGAGTTGATATTTTAATGAGGCACGAACTTAAAAATGCTTTGATTAATTTAAAAGTTTCTGTTGCCGATAGTCTACTAAATATTGAATTAAAAGGTAATGTTAATAGTTTGGTGCAAGTTATTAATAATATGATTTCAAATTCTATTCAAGCTTATAATGGCAAGACTGATCAAGATATTGATTTTATAGTTTCTAAAGATGAGAATGTTATAATTCTTACTGTAAGGGATTATGCAGGTGGACTTCCTAAAGAAGTGTCTGAAAAATTGTTTAAAGAAATGATTACTACTAAGGGTAAAAATGGCACAGGACTTGGCTTGTTTATGTCTTATTCTACTATTAGAGCTCACTTTAATGGTAATATTACTTTTAATAGTAAAAAAGGTGTTGGCACTGATTTTAATATAGTTTTACCACTTTAAACTACTAAACTAATAGGGACGGGGTTAAATAGTTTAACCAAATGAAATAAACATTTGGTTAAACTATTTAACCCCGTCCCTATTAGTTTAGTGAAAAGTTTCGCTATTTTATTGCATTTTTTGACTTTTATGTATATAATTAGTTCAATAAAAAAAGAAAGGATATTTTATTATGAGAAAAAATATGCATAATAACCAAGCACCTTCGAATGGATATAAAATTATTGCAGTTGATGATGAAATGGGAATTGTTGATTCTTTATCTATTTTTTTAAAGCGTTCTGGTTATGAATTTACTGGTGTTACTAATCCAGTAGAGGCTGTTGAGCATGTAAAGAATGAACATTTTGATTTAATGATTCTTGATTTTATTATGACTCCTATTCATGGTGATGAAGTTGTTGAAGAAATTAGAAAATTTAATAAAGATTTATACATATTATTGCTAACTGGGCATAAAGATTTAGCACCACCTCTTGAAACTATCAGAAGATTGGACATTCAAGGTTATTGTGAAAAAAGTGATAAATTTGATCAGTTACTTTTGTTAATTGAATCTGGCATTAAATCTATTGCTCAAATGAATGAAATTAAAAGAATTAATGCTGAACTTTCTGATGCTAATGAAAAACTTGAAAGAGCTTATTTAGATAGTATTGAAACTTTAAGGTTTACTGTTGAGGCTAAAGATCCATACACTAGAGGTCATTCTGATAGAGTTTCTGAATATTCTGTTCTATTAGGTAAAAAGTTGGGATTGAATGATGAAGATTTAAAAACTCTTAGAATTGGTGGCTTGTTTCATGATATCGGTAAAATTGGAGTTCCAGATAGTATATTATTAAAAGATTCTAGGCTTACAGATAAGGAATATTCTGAAATTAAAAACCATCCTTCTATTGGTGCTCATATTTTACATAATGCAGTTGCTTTTCAGGATATTATCCCTATTGTTAAACATCACCATGAAAGATTTGATGGTAATGGATATCCTGGTAGGCTTAAAGGTACTGATATTCCTTATTTTGCAAGAATTGCTGCAGTTGCCGATACTTTTGATGCTATGACTTCAAAAAGAACTTACAGAGATGCTATTCCTATTGAAGATGTTAAGTTAGAAATAGAAAGATGTTCTGGTACTCAATTTGATCCAGATATTGCTAGGGTATTTTTAGATATTTTAAATAATTCTTATGATGAAATTCTTGAAATTAAAAATAGATATGTATAATTTTATATTATATTTTCTATTTATTAATTATATCTTTATTTTTAAGGAGGTTTTATAATATGACTGCATATGAATTTAGGGAAAAAGCTCGCAATAATTTAACTGGTAAATGGGGAAAGGCTGCTGTTATTACTTTAGTTTACATGTTAATTTCATTTTTACTTTCATTTGCTTTATCTTTTATACCATTTTTGGGCAATATTGCGATAGCTGTTATTGAAATTCCTATAGTTTATGGAGTTTTGGTTTCTTTTATAAAATTAAAAAGAAATGAAGAAGTTGGATATTTGGATTTCCTTGAGACTGCATTTTCTTCTTTTGGTTCTACTTGGAAAGTTTATGGAAATATATTTTTGAAGGTGATTCTTCCTTTTTGTTTACTTGTTGCAGTATCTTTTGTTTTTACTATTTTAACTGCTTTTTTAGGAATTTTTACTTTTGTTGGCGCTGCTAATGCTTCTTCTAGTGTGGTTTCTACTTCTCTTATTTTTCTTGTTATTGTTGCTTTTATTGGAGTAGCTGCTTATATAGGAATTTATGTATGGCTTATTATTAAAACTTTGCTTTATTCACAAAGTTTACTTATTTTATATGATAAACCAAATGCTACTGGTAAAGAAATTGTAGAAGAAAGCGAAAGATTAATGAAAGGAAACAGAGGTCGTTATTTTTGTTTAACTCTTAGCTTTATTGGATGGATTATTTTATCAAGTTTATCTTTAGGAATTGGTTTCCTATGGCTTATGCCTTATATGACAATTGCTAGCATCTTTTTCTATGAAAATTTAGCTGGTAAAGATAGTGGTGTTGAAGTTGTTAGTAGTGCATCAAAAGATTCAATAGATGTTAGTAATTCTACTTCAGAAAATAATGATAGTTTACAATAATTATATTTTAAATAAAAAAAAGAACCTTTTATATTAACTTTTTAATGTAAAAGGTTCTTTTTTATATATTATATTTTCATTTTAATGATTTGTTTTATGTTTACCAATTTATACTTTCATACTCAATTTTACCTTTTGTCTTTCCATATCTATTCCTATTACTTTAACTTTTACTATATCACCTACAGAAACAATATCTGAAGGATTTTTTACGAAACCATCACTTAATTCTGAAATATGTACTAAACCATCATGCTTAACTCCTACATCTACGAATGCTCCAAAGTCTGTTACATTTCTTACTGTTCCTGTTAATATTTGACCTTCTCTTAGGTCTTCAAACTTTAGTACATCACTACGAAGTATTGGTTTTGGCATTTCTTCTCTAGGGTCTCTTCCTGGTTTTGATAATTCTTCTATTATATCTTTTAGTGTCATTTCTCCTACTTCTAATTCTTGTGCTGTTTTTGCTACATTTACCTCTGCTAGTTTTGCTCTTATTTCTTTTAATGTATCTTTATTTAATAAATCTTCTTTTTTGTATCCTATATTTTTTAATAAGTTTTCTGCTACTTCGTAACTTTCTGGGTGAACTGATGTTATTTCTAATGGATTTTTTCCTTCATATACTCTTAAGAAGCCTGCACATTGTTCATAGGCTACTTTTCCTAATTTAGGTACTTTTAATAGTTCTTTTCTTTCTTTTATTTTTCCATTTTCATCTCTGTATTTTACTATGTTGTTTGCTATTGTTTTGTTTATTCCTGCTATGTATGATAATAGAGATGGTGTAGCTGTGTTTACGTCAACTCCTACTTTGTTTACTGCGTCTTCTACAACTCCTGTTAAACTCTCAGATAACTTCTTTTGGTCAACATCGTGTTGGTATTGCCCTACACCGATTGCTTTTGGATCTATTTTTACAAGTTCTGCTAATGGGTCTTGTAATCTTCTTGCTATTGATATTGCTCCTCTTATAGATACGTTTATGTCAGGGTATTCTTCTGTTGCTAGTTTTGATGCTGAGTATACTGATGCTCCCGCTTCTGATACTATACTGTAATGTACTTCTTTTTTGTATTTTTCTTTTACTTCTTTTATAACGTCTGAAACAAACATTTCTGATTCCCTTGATGCTGTTCCATTTCCGATTGCAAACATGTCTGCATTATGTTTAGCTATTAAATTTATTAATACTTTTTTTGCTCCTTCTACGTCGTTTTGTGGCTCCGTTGGATATATTGTTGCTGTATCTAAAACTTTTCCTGTTTCATCTATTACTGCTATTTTACAACCTGTTCTATATGCAGGGTCAAAACCTATTACTGTTATTCCTTTTATTGGACTTCCTAATAATAGTTGTTTTGCATTTTGCCCAAATACTTTTATTGCTTTTTCTTCTGCTTTTTCTGTTAGGTCTGAACGGATTTCTCTTTCTATTGATGGTTCTATTAGTCTTTGCCAACTATCTAATATTGTGTCTTTTAATAAATTTGTAAATTGTGTTTCTCCTTTTATAATATCTCTTTCAATAACTGCAAGTATTCTTTCTTCTGGCTTGTTTATTTTAACTTTTAATGCTTCTTCTTTTTCTCCTCTGTTTATTGCTAGAATTCTATGACTTGGTATTTTATTTACTTTTTCAGTAAATTCATAATACATTTCGTAATTTGTTTTTTCTTCTGCATTGCTTGCTTTTGTTTCTATTATTCCTTCTCTATATACTAATTTTTTTATTTGCTTTCTGTATTCTGCATTATCAGATATGTCTTCTGCTATAATATCACAGGCTCCTTGTATTGCTTCTTCTACGGTCTTTACTTCTTTTTCATCTTTATTTTTACTTGATTTTTCTGTATCGCTTTCTTGTTTATTAGTTTCCATAATATATTTTTCGTTGTCTTGTATTTTTCCTACCGTTACAAACTGCTTTGCAATTTCTTCTAATGGTGTTTTTTCTTCCTGCTCTATTATGATTTTAGCTAATGGTTCTAATCCTTTTGCTTTTGCTACCGTTGCCCTTGTTTTCTTTTTCTGCTTATATGGTCTATATATATCTTCTACCTCTGCTAATGTTTTTGCCATTTCTAATGCGATTACTATTTCGTCTGTTAATTTTCCTTGCCCATCTATTGAATTTACTACTTCTTGTTTTCTTTCTTCTAAATTACGAAGATATGAAAGTCTTTCTCCTAAATTTCTTAAAATTTCATCAGAAAGCCCTCCTGTTACTTCTTTTCTATAACGTGCTATAAATGGTATTGTATTTCCATCATCTATTAATTTTATTGTAGCATCTACTTGTCCCTCTTTTATATCTAATTCTTCTGCTATTATTTTTGTAATATTCATTTATATACCTCTTTCTTTTTTATGGAACGTTCTTGGTGTGTTCGAAAATCGAACACCAATGTCCATCTCTCTTATTCAATTCCTAAATATTCATTATATGTTATTTCTCTATCTATTACTTTTCCATCATCTTTTAAATCTATTATTCTATTTGCTACTGTTTGAGTTAATTGGTGGTCATGTGATGTAAATAAGATATTGCCTTTAAATCTATTCATTCCTTCATTTAGGGCTGTGATGCTTTCCATATCTAAATGGTTTGTAGGTTCGTCCATTATTAATAAATTTGCACCTGATAACATCATTTTAGATAATACACATCTTACTTTTTCTCCTCCAGATAATACTTTTACGTATTTTAATGCTTCTTCTCCTGAAAATAACATTCTTCCCAGGAAACTTCTTACATATGTTTCATCTGGGTCTTTTGAATATTGTCTTAGCCAATCTGTAAGTGTCATATCTTCCTCAAATAAATAATTGTTATCTTTAGGGAAATATGTGTGTGTTATTGTTGTTCCCCATTCTATTTCTCCTTCGTCTGGCTCTAACTCCCCTTCTATTATTTGGAATAATGTTGTTTTTGCTATTTCGTTGTCTGCTAGAAATGCTATTTTATCATCTTGTTTTACTGTGAATGATACATTTTGTAAGATTTTTTCTCCATTTATTGTTTTTGATATATTTTTTACTTTTAGTATTTCTTTTCCTGGCTCTCTATCTGGTTTAAAGTCTATATATGGGTATTTTCTGTTTGATGGTTTTATTTCATCTAGTTCTATTTTTTCTAGTGATTTTTTTCTTGATGTGGCTTGCTTTGATTTTGAAGCGTTTGCACTAAATCTTGCTATGAATGCTTGTAATTCTTTTATTTTTTCTTCTTTCTTTTTATTTTGTTCTTTCATTTGCTTTAACAATAATTGACTTGATTCGTACCAGAAGTCATAGTTTCCTGGAAATACTTTTATTTGACCAAAGTCTACATCTGCTATGTGTGTGCATACTTTGTTTAGAAAATATCTATCATGTGATACTACTATTACTGTATTTTCAAAGTTTATTAAAAATTCCTCTAGCCAACTTATGCTTTTTAAGTCTAAGTCGTTTGTTGGTTCGTCTAGTAATAATATATCTGGATTTCCAAATAATGCTTGCGCAAGTAATACTTTTACTTTTTCTTTTGCTTCTATCTCTTTCATTAATTTATAATGGTTTTCTGTTGCTATTCCCAAATCATTTAAAAGTACTGCTGCGTCTGATTCAGCATTCCATCCATCTAATTCTGCAAATCGTTCTTCTAGTTTTGCTGCTATCATTCCATCTTCTTCACTAAAGTCTGGTTTTGCATATATTGCATCTTTTTCTTTCATTATTTTATATAGTTCTTGGTTTCCCATTATTACTGTATCTATTATTGTGTGTTCTTCGTACGCGAAGTGGTCTTGTTTTAAAACAGATAATCTTTCTGTTTTTTCTTTTGTTACTTCTCCTTTGCTTGGTTCTATTTCTCCTGATAGTACTTTTAAAAATGTTGATTTTCCCGCTCCGTTTGCACCTATTATTCCATAGCAACATCCTTTATTGAATTTTATATTTACATCTTCAAATAATGTCCTTTTTCCAAATCTGATTGTTACTCCTATTGCATTTAACATTTTTTATCCTCCTAATTCTTTTTTCCGTAATGTTTTCTCTTTTATTACTTCGCCATTATATATGATATTTATATTTTTTTCAAGACTTTGTAATATTTTTTTAATATATGCTAATTCTTTGTTAAACTAAGTAAACAGACCCTAGTGTTCTTTTTTTTAACATCAGGGTCCGCCATTTTTGTTTGATTAATGATTTTTTCCTCTAATCCATCATTCCTTTTTTTCTAAGCCATATCATTGTTAATACTGCTATTACTATTGATATGGCAACTACTATTACAAAACCTAATGGATTTCCTTGGAATGGTACTGCTACATTCATTCCCCAATAACCTGATATTAATGTTGGTATGGCTATTATTATTGTTATTGATGTTAAAAATTTCATTACTCCATTTAGGTTGTTTGATATTATTGATGCATAGGCATCCATTGTTCCATTTAAAATATTACTGTATATTTGTGACATTTCTATTGCTTGCTTATTTTCAATTATTGCATCTTCTAATATATCTTCATCTTCTTCATATAGTTTTATAATTTTTCCTCTTAATGTTTTTTCCATTACTAATTGATTTGATTTTAGTGATGTTGTAATGTATACTAAACTTTTTTCTAAACTTAACATTTTTAATAATTCTTTATTTTTTAATGATGTTTTTAATACGCTTTCTGCTATTTCTGTTTCTTTATTTATTCTTTTTAGATATTTTAAATATTCTGAGGCATTTTTATAAAATATTTGTAATAACATTCTACTTTTTTTATATGTAACTATATTTTTTAATTTATTTTTTTCTAGTTCGTCTATTATCTGATTTTTCTTTATTGATACTGTTATAAAATAATCGTCTCTTACTACTATTACTCCTAATGGTATTGTTGTATATTCTTCTGTTTCGTTTTTTTTGTCTTTTTCTATTATTGGGACATCTATTATAAATAATATTGTTTTATCATTATCTTCTATATCTATTCTTGCTTTTTCCTCTATATCTAAAGAATATTTTATAAAATCTTCTTCTATTTTTAGTTTCTGACATACTTTTTTTATTTCTTCTTCAGTCGGGGCAATCATATTTATCCAATTTCCTTTTTTGAATTCTTTTGTTTCTTGTGTAATGTTTGTCTCTATATCAGTGTTATACATTTTTATCATATAATTCCCCTCCTTTTCTATTCTATATTATATTCTTTTTAATATTCTTTTGCAACTTTTTGTTGTTATATAAATTAATTTGTTGTGTTTTATTTTAGTATACAATAAAAAAATATTTTTATTCTAAAGAGAAAAAATAAAATGCAGACACTTTTTGTATCTACATTTTTTTACTTAATTTTATTCTATAATTTTTTATTTTTCATATATACTATTTACTTCCCTCATAAATATTATTTCTTCTATGATGTCTATTATTGAATAAATAAGTAATACTATTCCCATTGTTGTTACTATTACTTCTTTATTAAATATTATAAATATTCCACATACTAACATTATTAATGCTAACACTAGAATTGGTATCCATATATTTTTATCGCTTTGTTTTTTTACTTTTATAGCTACACTTAATCTTATTAGTGCAGTATATGTTATCCACATTCCTATTATAATATTTATTAATGTTGCTATTGCATCATTGTATATTATTGCTACTATTCCAAGTATTATTGCAAATATTCCTAAAATCATATCATATTGATACAAATCATACTCTCCTTTTGATGAAACAAAATGTATTATTTTTCCTATTCCTATTATTATTAATATAGTACCTAGTATATATGAAAGTATTGTTATTATTTCATTTGGTTTCCATATTAATATTCCACCAATTAATGCAAATACTAGTGAAATTAGTATTGATAGCCAACCTGTTTTTTTGAATATTTTTTCTAAATAATTCATTTGTTACCTCCTTTTTATAAATTTTATCACTTGCATATTTCTTCGTCAATTATTTTTATTAAATTCTATTATCTAACTATTTATTTTTGAGTGTCCCTTGTTTTCATTTATTATTTTTATATTATATAATCTATTATTTTATTTGAGTTAATTGACAAATATGTTATAATTAAAAAAAAATATGGAGGTATTTATTTTGAACACTAAATTAAAAATTGTTTTAATTATTTCTTTTATATTAATTATTATATGTGCTATTTTTACTATTTCTATTTTAACTAAAAATCCTTATGTTAAAAAATTTGATGAAAAAATTGAATTAATTGAAAAAGCTTTTTCACAAGATTTTCCTTCTAATAATTTGTCAAAAAATATTGTTATTATTTCTATTTCAAATATGGAAAAGCAAGCAACCGTAAAATTTGGTTTAGGAAATTCTTTAAATTCTGCTTTTTCTAATGCAAAAAGTGAAATTTCTAAATTTATACAAGATAATGATTATAATGTAGAGTGGGTAAAATTAGATATTGTTGATTACATTTCTTCTAATTTTCAATATGAGCTTGAAAGTGTAAATTCCGCTTATAATTATAGAAAGGGAATCTTTTTTGAAGATTCTAATAGAACTTTCGTCTTAACTGAGGCTGAATTAAATTCAAATTCTATTATCGATTATTCAAGTAAATCTTTAGATTTAAATCACTTGAATGATTATTTAAATTTACCAAGCTATGAAAAATTTCAATCACAACCTTCTAATATAAAATCTTTTACAACTAAATCTTTTTTTTGTGATGAGAATAATATGACGTATAGTTTGTTTAATACTGGTGCAAATACTGGCAGAAGGATTTTAAAGACTATAAATTCTAATTCTATTTATGATATTATTTCTAATGCTTCTAATTATTTATTTAATATGATTAAAGATGATGGTAAATTTAATTATGGCTATTATCTTACAACAAATAAAGAAATTCCTGATTACAATATTTTAAGGCATGCAGGTAGTGTATGGTCTTTAATTGTGACTTATGATGATGATCCAGATGGTGCAAAAAAAGTAAAGATTAATTCTTCTTTGGATTATTTGAAAAATAATTTGGCAAATAATAGTGATTCATACTATATTATAAGTTCTAATGAAAATGAAAATGAATTATCATTAGGTGGAAATGCTTTAGCTACTCTTGCTTTTTGTGAGTATACAACTGCTTTTTCTGACAATCAATATGTTGAACTTGCAGAAAAATTGGGCAATGGTATTTTAAGTATGCAACAATCAGATGGACATTTTGTTCATATTTTAAATCCTGATTTTTCAGTAAAAAAAGATTATTCTACTTATTTGTATGATGGTGAATCTATTTTTGCTCTATGTAAGTTGTATGGCATAACTAAAAATGAAAAGTATTTAAATTCAGCGGAAAAAGCTTTACAATATTGTATAAATAAAGATTATACTATTTATAAGGATCATTGGCTTTCATATGCTATAAATGAAATTACTAAATATGTTGATAACCCTGATTATTATAATTTTGGTTTAAAAAATTTTACTAGAAATGTAAATAATTTTGACAATTTATCTTCCGCTTCTTCTATAAATTTTGAACTATTAGTTCAAAGTTTGAAATTATATAATACGGTTTCTGCTAAGAATATTAATGTAAGTTATATGACTAATTTTCCTATTGCTAAGTTAAATGATTTGATACAAAGTCAGGTAGATTTACGGTCTTTCTTCATATTTATACCCCGAAATTGCTATGTACCTAAAAGATCCTGCAAAACATTGTAATACTTTTTTTACAAGAAATTCTTACTTTTATATAAGAATTGATAATATTCAACATGCTATATTGGCTTTTTATAATTTTAGAAATGTTGTTCTTTAGTTTTTATTTTTATTACGAAAAGGAGGATTTATGAATAGAAAAACAACTAATCGAATAGTAGCAATATTTAATATTATATCTATTGCTTCATTTTATTTATTTTCTTCTTCTGCAAGTTATTTAATGTCAAGTGTTATGTCAGGAGAAAATGGTGGTAAATTAATTTATAATAGTTTTATTATTGAAACATTATTAAATAATATTCAAATTATATTACCTTTATTGTATTGTGGAATTGGTACAATTAATATTATCTGTGCTATTCAAAATAAAGATAATAAGAAAATATGCTTTTGGCAATTAGTTTTTGGTGGTTATTACTTATGGACAGGTTTAGGTATATTAATATTACTTACTAATATTGATGAGACTGTTGTTGAATGGATAGAGATGATTATCTTTAGTATAATTCCTATAATATTAGCAATTATTAATCTTATTTTAATTAAGAGACATAAACCGAGGGTTATTCAAATTATTTCTTATATTGCTGTTATTATACTTTCAATTCTTAGTTTATTAAAAATTATTAATATATACTGGCAAATAATTGCTGTAGTTATGCAATTATTATATATTCATTTTCAAGATAAAAATATACAAGAAAGTACGCCTAGGAAAGTTGTTAATATTATTTTATATTATGTATTGCAATTAATATTATCTGTTGGATTTTTTGTACTGGTATTATCTTCATTATTAATAACAAAAGTGAATGAAGTTCAATGGGAAAATGGACTTAATGAGTTATATAATAATATTACTACATTAAATGGTAGTAAAAATAAGGAGTTATATATTCCTGTGGAGAAAAACTATAAGTATGGATTTATAGATGAAAATGGAAAAGAAAAAATATCTTGTCAATATGATAGAGTAACTTACTTTAATGAAATTGAAATCAATAATAGTACATATTATATAGCTTTAGCAAAGAAAGATAATAAATTTTATATAATTTCAAAAAGTAATAACAGTATAGAACTAAATAGTGCTTTAGAAAGATATATGCAAACTATTTATAGTAATTTTGGCGAATCCATGACTAGTACGTTAAATAAAAAAGGAAATTATAGACTTGCTTATTTACAATCATTTGAATTTTTATTAAAAGTTTTTACTAAAAATGAGGTGAGTTTAAATCACCAAACTGTTGAAAAATTGGATACTAATTTTATTAATTTAACAGAGAAAGATTCTAAATATTATTATAAGAGTAAAAATTATTCTATGATGATAGAACCATATAATAATGTAGATTACGATGATGATTATTTTGATGAAAACGAGAATTACTATGTTGAAGATTATTATGATGAAGCTGAAAATAATTATTACTTATCATCAACTAATACCAAGTATAACGTTACTATAACTAAGTCTAATGGAGAGCAAACATTTAGTACAGTATATTTACCTGGTTTGAATGAGTATGATGCTACTTTAGATATATTTACTAATGGATATATACAATTTGAAAATGAAGAACAGACATGTTATGGTTGGTATGATAGTGATGGAAATCAAATGACAATTCCTAATATTTATACTATAAAAGATATTAAAGATAATAAGGTAATATTACAATTAAATAATACTGAAGATGACAATTATGATAAACTTTATTATTTTATAATTGATTTGACTGGAAATACTTTATTGCAAACAACTGCAATTGATATATATGATAATATGTATTTAGTAAAAAATGATAATAATAAAATGGTTTTAATTGATAATGATTTAAATGTAATTTCAAATGAATATGATAGGATACTTACTACTACACAGATGGATATATCTTCTAATTATTGCTCTTATATTGATGAATAAAAAATTCCAAAAAAAAGATTTTAAATACTTAAACTTGGAAATCCAGATTTGTATCTAAAATCTCTGAAATGGTGAGCCATAGAGGATTTGAACCTCCGACCGTCAGATTAAGAGTGTATTTGCTATCCATAATTTTATTATTTCGTTAAGTCTTGATACAAGTAAT
>CANQSP010000032.1 GCA_947626555.1 uncultured Clostridia bacterium
CTTCTTTCATTTGTTCTACCCCCATAAAAGATAATATAATTAAATATATTTTTGCATATTATATATTACTTGTAAATAACATTTTTCGCCATTTTTCGGCTACTTTCGTTATCTGTTTACGGAAGCTCATTTTTGCTCTTTTTTACATTTACTTGTCTTTTTTAGTTTTATTTTGTAATATTATATTTTATAAAAAGCTAAAAAAATAAAAATGACCTTACGGAAATGGGGACGGAGAAAAAAATCCGGAATTTAGGGACGGAGGAAAATCCAAAGTTTAATAATAAACTCCTGATTTTTTCCTCCGTCCCAAAATTCCAGATTTTGAGAACCGTCCCCTAATTAATCTATTAACCTATCTAACAATTCTGTATAACTTATTCCAACCTGCTCAAATAATTTTGGATACATGCTTATACTAGTAAATCCTGGCATTGTATTTATTTCATTTATTATTATTTTATTTGTTTTATCTTCTATAAAAAAATCTACTCTTGCTAAGTTCCTACCATCTATTGCCTTAAAGGCTTTCTTAGCTTGTTGTTGTATTTCTTCTGATATAGCTTTATCTATAGTTGCTGGTATTTGGGTTTTTGAATTTTCATTTTTATATTTAGAACTAAAACTGTAAAAGTCTTCTGCTGACTTTACTTCTCCTATGCAAGAAGTTTGTATTTTTCCATTATGCTCTAATACCGCACATTCCACTTCTCTTCCATTTATTCCTTGCTCTACTAATATTTTTTCATCATACTTTTGGGCTATTTCTAATGCTTGCTTTAACTCATTTTCATTTTTTACTTTACTTACTCCTACTGATGAACCTGAATTTGATGGCTTTACAAACATTGGATATTTTATATTTTCTTCTATTATTTTTATTAACTCTTCTTGCGTTTTTTGCGTTTCATTTAATTTTGCATCTATGTAATTGTATTTTCCATTTTGATATTTGAAATATATATATTTTGCTTGCTCTAAGCCTGCCCTTTCAAATATTATTTTGGTATACGCTTTGTCCATTGCAACACTTGAAGCTAAAACTTTGCAACCTACATATGGTACTTTTATTAGTTCAAATAATCCTTGTATTGTTCCATCTTCCCCATATAATCCATGAAGTACTGGAAATATTTTATCCATTTTCTTTAAATATTCTATTGGATTTTCTAATTTTTCTGTATTTGAAATTTCGTTTCCAATTTTTATGTTTTCTATTTCTTTTTCATCTATAGTATATTTAAACCATTCTCCACTTTTATTTATATATATTGGGTATATTTCATATTTTCTTTTGTTTAGATTTTTTAATATTGACATTGCTGATATTACTGAAACGTCGTGTTCTGTTGATTTGCCACCAAAAATAACTGCTAATTTTTTCATTATAAATCGTCTTTTCACCTCTCTGCTTTAAATATATTCTTAGTAGCGTTTAAATATACTATATTTATGATTTTATTATCTCTTAATATACTTAATTTTTCTCTTCTATTAAAATTTGTAATTGTCTATTGTATTTATATTTTGCTATCTTTTATTCTGTAATTGCTTTTACTATTTCATCAAAGTGCATACTATTTGAAGCTTTTATAAGTATACATTCTCCTTCTCCCATCTCTTGTTTTAGTTGTGATATTGCTTCTTCATTTTTATTAAATTGCATCGTTGTTATACCGCTTTTTTGAGCTATATTGGCTATATTTTTTGCTTCTTCACCTACCGTAATTAGTAAATCTATATTGCTTTTTATTATCTCTTCTCCTACTTTTTCATGTAATTCTTTTGAATATTCTCCTAATTCCAACATATCTCCTAAAACTGCTATTTTTCTTTTTTCTTGCCTACTCGTTAGGTATTCAATTGCTGCTTTTACTGAATCATAGTTTGCATTGTATGCATCATTTATTATTGTTATTCCATCTTTTTTTATTACATCCATTCTGCTTTTACTAAGTTTAAATGTTTTTATTCCTTGCTTTATTTTTTGTGCTTCTACTCCCAATAATCTTCCCATTACAACAGCACATAAACTGTTTAATATAAAATGATTTCCTGCAACTGGTACTTCTATTTGTATTTTTTCTTCTTGCTTTAATTGACTTAGTGTTTGTTCGCATTTTTCATGGCTATTTTGATTTGTTATTTGCTCTTTTTCCTCTTCATAATTATTTGGATTTATTATTTGGTGACTCTTATTTAATGATGTTAGCAGATTTTTTCTTTCTTTTAATGTATATTTACTTCCATTTTCATCAGATTCTATGTCAACTGCCATGTAGTCACTTTCATTTTCTATTCCAAAAGTTACTATATTATACATATTTTTATTTTCTTGTTGCCATTTATGTAAAATGTCATTATCATTATTAATTACTATTATTTTTGGTTCTACCATACCTTCTAATATTTCTAATTTTGCTTTTAATATATTTTCTCTTGAACCCAAATTTCCAATATGCGCAGTTCCTATATTGTTTATTGCTACTATCGTTGGCTTTGCTATATTAGTAAGCTCTCTCATTTCGTTAAAGTGACTCATTCCCATTTCTAATACAACTACTTCTTCATTTTTTAATTGTAATAATGTTAATGGAAGTCCCATTTGACCATTCCTGTTTCTTTGAGTTTCTAACGTTTTGTATTTTTGTGATACAACACTTGCTACTAAATCTTTCGTGCTAGTTTTTCCAACACTCCCTGTTATTCCAATTACTGGTATATTATATTTTGTTCTTTTTAATATTGCAATTTGTTTTAGTGCTTGGGCTGTACTTTCTACTATTATAATTATTTTGTTTTTGTATTTTTCTTTTTGTTCTTCACTTATTTCTACATCTTGTATTATGCACCCTTTTGCACCATTTTCAAATGCTTGCTCAAAAAAAGCTCCTCCGTTTACGTTTTCACCTATTATTCCAACAAAAATTTCACCTTCTTTTATTTTTCTTGAATCATTATTATAATCCTCGCATATTTCTTCTAATTTTCCTGTAATTAGTTTGCCTTTTGTTACTTGTAATATATCTTTTACTTTTATTTCTTGCATTTTTATCTCCTCTTTTTTATTTTATTTTTATTCTTTCATTTTATTACTATTTTCTATTAGCTATTGATTTTGTAAATTTTGCAAATCATATTATATTTTATTTACTAACTTTTTGCAACTAATTTCATAACTTTAGTAACAAACAATATAATGATATTTTATACAACGTTCTTGATTTTTTTATGTAAATATAGTATAATATCGTTAATTTAAAGCATTTTTGCTTCGTTTTGATGTATTTTCTGTTTTTCATTAAGATATTTACAACTTTAAATTTAAGGAGGTACACATTATGAAAGGGAAAAATAGCACGTCTAAATAGCTTAAATCTGAGTTTTTAGATGTGCAAAATAAGTTCTTTTGCTACAGCCTATGGCGTAATATTTTTCTAACACTTTCTAAGGAGGACATTATGGTACAAAAGTTTATAGCTAAACTTCAAAAAGCGGAAGATGTATTCTTTAAGTTTTACCAAGGGTATTGTAATTCCTATATTTTGCTTCTTCGTTTTATGGTTGATGGCAATAACAGTAATATAGTTCATTTGATTTTGGAAGGTTTTCCAAAACAGAAAAATGATATTTTAAAAGATTCAGCATTTTTTAGAGAAGTCTTTGGAAGATTGCCAAACGATTTAATTGATATCGAAGAAGTTATTCTTTACTGTTTTAACAATTTTCAAAATAAAGGAACTTATATTATAACCCCTATCATTCCATATACTATTTATTCGCATTTTTTGCATAATGGTGGTATAACTGCAGAAAATTTCAACAGTATTATTGAGGATTGCGTTTTTAATAATGATTTCTCAATTATGAATGACGGGTTCGGCTTGAGAATTGCTTTTTATGGCAAAAATGAAAGGTTTTCCCAATCATACGAAAATCCAGCTGTATAAGCTGGATTTTCACTTTCTTATTCCATATTTTTTCTTGATTTATAGTATTTTTTTACTGATTTACAAGATATAATTTAATGCTTTTTATTTTTTTATATCTTTTATACTACTTACTTTTATATTTTTTTCATCTCTTACTCTATTTGTTTTCTACACTTCTATTTGCTATTTCTATTGCCTTGCTTACTATATTGCCACAAGTTTTTGAAGGTACGTTTCCCCATCCTCCGTCTCTTTTTACTTGATCATATACACCTAATTCTTTTGCTATTTCTTCTTTTAAATTTTCAGACATAAGACTACGATTATCCATCTAACTTACCTCCTAACTGAAAAACATTTTGCTGTTTTTCTAATTTTATTATTTGCTTTTTGTTTTTTATTATTCCTTGTAAATTTTACTTATTTAATATTACATTATTATTTTTTACTGTGTTTTTTGGACAATATTTTACATTACTACATCGTTAAAGTTCCATTTGGTGTTTCTTTTATTACTAAAATATCTTCTTCTTTTCCATTTTGTGCATTTATATAAACTAAAAATTCTGTGTCATCAACTTTCCCCTTAAATTCCCAACAAAATAATTCCGTTTGAAATTCTGTTGGTATAACTGCTAAACCTTCGCTTTGTATGTTTAAATCTTTGTTTAATGATGACTTTGCATCTTCTTTTGTTATTTTTACTTCTGGTAGATTTCTTTCAGTATGTGAATTTAAATATCCTGTTGTTTCTATTCCTAATATTTCCCCATTATCTAATGCCACTTTTAATTTAATTAAATCTGGATACATTACAACATTTTCTTGCGTATATGCATAGTTTATAGTTATAATCCCTTCATTTTTTAGATAATATGTTTCTTTCATGTTTGGAAAATTTTTTTGATTTAAGAAATCTTTTCCAATTTCTACTGCTCTTTGCTCTGTTATTGTTTGTGCTTCTACATTTCTATTATAATTCATAAATACTACATGCCCGCCTTTTTTGGTTACAGATATTATTAATGTGTCTTCATTTTTTGGAGCATTATTTAAGTTTATACTAAAATCATAACTAGGCATGTTTGTGTTTTCTGATATTCCTTGTGATGTAATATCTTTTACTTTTTCCTGACCTATAAATTGTATTGCTACTAACTTTGCTTGTTCTTCTGTAATGTCTTGCCCTGTAAGTCCTTTCTTTTCTGCACTTGTTAAATGTTCTGAAAATGCTCCATCATATATTAATCCTGTATATTCATGAAAATTTTCCTCTAAACTACTAAAACTATCATGTGACAAATTACTTACTTCTGTTGCAAATATATTTCCTCCTTTTTGATCTAATTCTCCCCATTTTATTCTACCGTCATTTATGTCTGTTGAAAGTTGATTTAGCGTATTTTCTAGTTCTACACTATAATTATGCAATTCTTTTAAATTATTAAAGTCTTCTTGTGTTAATTCTTCATTATAGATATTTTTTCTCGATAAAGAATAACTATAATCACTTACCTGGTTTAAAAATTTTGATGTATTTGCTAATTCTTGCGAACCCATTGGTAACCTTGCTAAATAACTTTGTGCTAAATTTGCTTCTCTCCATACTTGTGTTAGGGTTTCTGCACCATGTTCTGGCGTACTAGATATAAGCGATTTTGCTAAATATGTTTCTACGTTTTGAACATAGTCTACTAATTCTACAAATGCCATATTATAGCTATTTTCTGAGACTTGTCTAAAATCTCTTTCTCTTTTGTATATATATAATCCAACACCTACTAATGCTACTACTAGCACTACTACTAATGTAAGCATATGCCTATCTCTTAGCCTTTTTACCCAATCGTATACTTTATCTCTTACTGTACTCATTTATTCTCCTCCACTCATTTTTTATTTTGTATAAGATTTTTTTACTTTTATACACTTTTCAGCTCATTTTTTATTTTTTATAAGATTTTTCACTTTTTTTAGCTACAAAATCTGTGCTTTCCTATTGTTTTTATTAATGGTCTTGACCAAATCCATTTACTAGTTGCAGTTGCCGGATTAAAGTAATAAATCGCTCCATTTGTTGGATCCCAACCATTTAACGCATCTTGTGCTGCTTTTAATACTGTTGAACCTTCTGCTATTGGTACATTTATTTGACCATCTGCTACTGCTGTAAATGCTCCAGATTGATATATTACTCCAGCTATTGTATTTGGAAATTTTGAACTTTTTACTCTATTTAATATTACTGCACCTACCGCTACTTGGCCTTCATATGGCTCTCCTCTTGCTTCTCCATTTATTGCTCTTGCTATTAACTGTAAATCTGATGTAGAAGACTTACTTTTGGCTGTTACTTCTTGATTTTCCCATGTAATTGAAAACAATGTGATTAATATAGCTAAAAATGATAATATAATGACTATTTTTTTCATCTTTTTTGACCTTTCTTTAAATTTTTATACTATTTTTTCCTATTTTTATAATTTTTATTCGATTTTTTCTTTTTTTTATGTTACAATGTTCATGTAAAATAAACTATAAATTTTTGAATATTAATGTTATATATAATTAAATTTTTGGTTTAATTTTTATCAAATCTTGAAATTAAGCTACTTAATATTCAATTGTTTGATTTTAATTTATCTAATTACTTGACTTTAAATTATCTAGTCATCTGACATTAAATTACCTAATCATTTGTCTTTAAATTATTGATATAAGAGGAGGAATTATTCTAATTTATGAAAAAGGTCTTAATTTTTTATGCAGCTTACGGAGGAGGTCATCTTTCTGCTGCTAAATCTATTAAACAATATATAGACGAACATTATTCTAATGTTCAAACTGAAATTGTTGATTGCGTTGAATATGTGAACAAAGCCTTAAATAGTATTACTACTGCTGCTTATAGGGAAATGGCTAAAAAAGCTCCTTGGGCTTGGGAAAAGGTGTATTATAAATCTCAAAATGGTACTCTTGCTAAAATTAGCACTATGTCTAATAAAATTATGGCTGTGAAAATGGCGAAATTTTTTAGAGAGTTTAATCCGGATTTAGTTATATCTACTCATCCTTTTGGCTCTCAAATGACTAGCTACTTAAAGAAAAAAGGAAAAACATCTTGCAAATTAGCTACTATAATGACTGATTTTGCACCTCATGATCAATGGCTTGTTGGAAGCGAATTCGTAGATTATTATTTTGTTTCTAATGATATTATGAAACAAAAAATTGTAGATAAATTTAATATTGAAAAAAATAAAATTTTTGTTACTGGAATTCCTATTTCTAAAAGATTTTTACAAGATTATAATTACGAAAATACTATAAGACTTTTTGATTTAAAGCCTAATAAAAAAACGATTCTTTTCTTTGGTGGCGGTGCTTTTGGGCTTGGAAAGGATAAAACTGTTGAAATTCTTAGAACTTTAGCATCCTCTTCTTTTGATATTCAAGTTATTGCTATTGCAGGTAAAAACGAAAAAATGCAACAAGAATTTGAAAAAATTGTTACTGAATTTAATAAATCTGATAGCATAAAAATTCTACCTTTTACTGATAAAGTTCCTGAACTTATGTCTATTTCAGATTTAGTTATTACAAAACCTGGAGGATTAACAACTAGTGAAAGCTTGGCTTCTAATTTGCCTATAATTGTTATTAATCCTATACCTGGTCAGGAAGAGGAAAATGCTGAATTTTTAGAAAATTCTGGTGCAGCCATTTGGCTTAATGCATCTCGCTCTCCTGAAGATGTTTTCAACTCTGTTTTGAGTAATGATTCAAAAATTTCTCAAATGAAGAGTTGTGTGGCAAAAATTGCAAAAAGAAATTCTACTAAAGATATTTGTGAAATTTTATTTAGCTAAACTATTAGGGACGGGGTTAAATAGTTTAGCACAATTAAACTAGTGCTAAACTATTTAACCCCGTCCCTAATAGTTTAGTAGAAAGGAATGATTTATATGACAAGTAAACAACGTGCTTACTTAAGAGGTCTTGCTAATACTATTGAAGCTATTTTTCAAATAGGAAAAGGTGGTCTTTCTGATAATTTAATTACCCAACTTTCTGATGCTTTAGAAGCTAGGGAATTGATAAAGATTTCAGTTTTAGAAACTGCTCCTGATAATGCTAAATCTTTAGCTAATAAAATTGGAGAAGCTACTAATTCAACAGTTGTTCAAGTTGTTGGTAATAAAATTACTTTATATAGACCTAGAAAAAAAGATTCTAAAATTGTTTTGCCATAATTTTTTATATGTTTTGAGAACCGTCCCATAATATCTCTTGCCCATATTTCTTGACCATTTTGGCCTTTTATTCTTATGTTTGGAAATATAATTGGCATTATTTGATTATAGAATATATTTATTGCATCATTATTCTGTATGTCTTCTGCTTCTTCTGTTTGTGTATTTTCTGTTTCTTCTACTTGTGTATTAGTTTGTATATTTTCATTTGTTGATTCTTTTTCATCTATTTGTGCATCTTCATTTGCTTGATTAGTTGTTTGTTGTTCTCCTATATCACTTACTTGACTTAAACTTTTTGTATATTTTTCTTGTGCAATGTTAGTATATGTATACACAGCAACTACTGTTAATAGTGCATCTACTATAAAGAAGATTGTTAAACCTATTTCTATTTTTTTGCCTATTTTTGGTTTTATTTTATTTATAAAATGATCTATTGCTGGTTTTACATAGTCTATAATAATAATTGATAATGCTCCCCAAAATACAGAATATATTAAAGATATTCTACCATTTATGCTTAAGTTTAAGTAAGAATAATCCCAAAATCTATTTCCATACATTGCTTCTAATGCATAACTTAATGTGTATTCTATTATTGCACCTAATATTGTACCTAATATAAATAACTTTACTGGTTTTTTCTTATATCTATTTAATAATGCTATTATTACTATTGCACCTATTCCATATATTGGGCAAAATGGACCAATTAGCAATCCTTTTCTACTTTCTATTTTTCCATTACAGGTTATATAGCAGTATAACGTTTCTATTACTAACCCTAGTATACTAAATATTGTAAAATACCATACTAATTTTGTTATTCTTTCGTTTTTTTCTTCCATTTTGTCCTCCCATTTTTTCTATTTTTATTTTGTTTTTTATTTGTATTTTATAATATAATTTTTGTTTTTACAATATTATTTTGTGTTTTATATAATTTTCGTTTTTTATCTTGACTTTTTTACTTTTCCATGTTATTATTATTTATGCTTGAATATGGTTCAGTAGCTCAGCTGGATAGAGCAACGGATTTCTAATCCGTGGGTCGGGGGTTCGAATCCCTCCTGGATCACCAAATTGAGGTTTTAAACACAATTTAAACGTGTATTTAAAACCTCTTTTTTATTTATATTATTATATATTAATTCTTATTGAATAAATTGTTTAGTATTTAGTTTATTGTAGTTCACAAAACTGCGACAAGGTAGTTTTTTAAACTACCTTGTTAATTTTGTATGATTAATTTATTTCTTTTTCATAGTAATCTAGACTTTCTCCATCGACTTGTGTTTCATCTACAATGTATTCTATTTCGTTTCCGTCGTCATCATATTTTCTTAAGCCTGTAAATAGATGCTCCCATTTATCATTTTCTGTTAATACATAATTTTGTATTACAGTATCTTTGCCTTTTTCTTTTATCTGTATCTCTATTTTGCTTGGTCTTCCATATATATTTTTACCGTCTTCCCATGTCTTTGTTACTTTTACGTTCTTTATAAATTGAATTTTTGTATCGTGGGTTGTTTCTTTTGTTTCTTCTTCTTGTCCTGTTGCATCTAATTTTATTGTTGCTTTTACTTTGTTTGTAAATTTTCTTTCTTCGTCATTTTGAGGTTGTTTTGTGCTTATGCCTTCGAATACTACTCTGATGTTTTTAATTATTTCTATTGGATCTGCTTCTGCTAATTCTGCTACATTCGTTTCAATTTTATTTTTTGTAATTTTCCATGTTATAGTGTAGATTTTTGCTTCGGTTTCTCCGTCTTGTGGAACCCCTTCAATTTCTGAAACTGGTGTTTCTTTATATTCTCCACCATCTAAAAAGTAATTTTTTAACCATTCTCTATTTTCATCAGAAGTATCTTGTTTTTCTTCTGTTGCTATTTGTTTCATTTTTTCTATGTCTAATGCATATGGTAATGTGTCTACTATTGTTATTTCTGCATTTCCTTTATAGTTCTTTATTTGTGCTGTATATGTTATTTTGTAATTTACTTCTTCGTCTTTTGATGTTATTACTTGAGTTCCATCTTTTACTACACTTTGTGACAAGTCTGCATCTTTTAGTGCATAATAGTATTTTACTTCTATTGTATTTTTTGTCATGTATCCACTACTGTTTTCTGCTTTTTTGTATAATTCGTATCCTTCTTGTATTTCTTCATTGGTTAAAGCTTTAGTTGCATACATGTCTCCAATTTTTCCATCTATTGTTGTTGCCTGTGCATCACCGCCATTTAATAATTTTACTGGTGTGTTAGTTTCTGTTTTGTTTGCTTTGTCGTATATATAGTGATATACTATTACTTTTGTTGGTATTTTCTCAAATTCTACTTCTATTACTTGATCTTTTGTTATGTTTGCTATTTCTTTTAATGTTATTTTTCCAGTTTCTTCATCTAATGTATAATTTGTATCTTTTTCTAATTCTACATCGTTTAGCTTTATGCTTTTTACTCTGTAGTTTTCTTCTGGTGTTGCTATTATATCTAAAGAATTGCTTTCACCATGTTCTACTATTTCATAAACGCTTACATCTTCTCCTAATATATTTCCACCTTTTACTTCTTGCTCTTGTCCAAATTCATTTGTTTCTACATGTGTTTTTACTTTCGTTATAACGTTATGGGTTTTGATTTTGTATTCATATGTTACTTCTACTTTTGGAGATTGATATTTACCAGTTGCGTTTATCGGTGTTTTTGCTAATTCATATTTTTCCGCTAATTTTTTGTTCTGCTCTTGGACTGAGTCATCTTCATATGGTTTTAGGGCTTCTGTTGTATATTCTGTTTCTGCCTTTTCTTTTGTTATTATATCTTCTGCCTCATTTCCATCTGCTAATGTTACTTTCGTTTCTGTTCCTTCTAAGTAGTGATGTACTATTAATGGTACTTTCTTTTCTACATATAAGTATGTAACTTCTTCTATAGTTGATTTGAATTGTCCACTCTTGTTGCCTGGTAATAAAAGCTCTCCACTTTCATCTCTTTTTAACTCATATTCTTCTGATTCTGTATATGGTTCTGTTGTGTAATATGAATTTATTTCTCCTACTTTTACTTCATCTGGTGCTATTTTTGTTGGGTCGTCACTGTTTTGTTTTCCATCTTCTAAATAGTGGTGTACTATTATGCTTGAGGCTGTGTTACTAAATGTTACTACTATATGTTTGTTTGATGTCATATTTTTAAATTTTTCTATTGTAACTTTTCCAGTTCCTGCTTCTGGTGTGAATGCGTATTCTTCATCATTTATTGTTATGCTTACTATTTTATAATCGTCTTTTGGTTGTATTACTATTGGAGTTGTACTATCTTTTCCATGTTCTACTGTTTCTACTGGCTTTAGATTTTCTCCTGAAACTGTTCCTCCTGTTATTGTTCCTCCGGCTTCTTCTTGATCTTCTAATAATTTTATTTCTGTTGTAATTATATACTTCTTTAGCTCATTTTCTACTTCAATTTCTGATTTTTCTGGTACTCCCGGTGCTATTACTTTCTCTCCATAATTTAATATGAATCCATCTGTATATTGTGATAATTCTAAGTTTGTTTCTGCTTTTTCTGGTTTGTTTGCTGATACAGTTTTACTGTTAAAATATCCTACTGCTACATATTCATTTGCTTTTCTTTCAACTATATCTGTTATTTGCTCCATTTCTAAACCTTGTATTTTTTTATAACTTTCGTAGCTTCCACTATCGTTATATTTTATTAATAAAGCATCTGTATTACCAGATATACTTGAAACCTCATTTGTACTGTCATTAGTAAAATCTACTGAACTACTATGTGTGTACGCACCAACTAGAAAACCTCCTCCTTCTCCTTCTTCTATTGCTTCTACTGATGTAATTATATCGTCACTTGATCCTCTTATAAAGCTATAATTACTCAAATCTTGCTCTCCATCACTATATTGGGCTATAACACCATCATAATATGAGCCATTTGATTTAGTGCCACTTACTTCACCCATATAATTACCTACTATAATATAACTTCCTGTTTCCAATTTCGTAATTGCTGATGGGTTAAAGTCTGTTGTTATCCCATCTGCTACACTTCCTTCAGAATATGTATCTATTCTTCCTTTGGTTGAAGATGTGCTTACTGTTTTATTTGAACTAATTACTATTGCTCCATTATTATTTGAATTAATAATCATATCTTCTATATTTACACTATCAGATATATTGGTAGTTTGTTCACTAGATCCATCTGAATTGTATTGTACTATTTTAGGATTTCCATTTGTATTTGCTCCTACTATAATATTTCTATTACCATCTTCTACTACGCAAACTGCCTTAATCTTTTGTGTTGCATCTGAAATTGCTTGACTCCAAGAATGTGCTCCTTCTTTTGTAAATTTTATTACAAATCCTTTCTTATATTTTGTTTCGTTATTAGATAAATCCGTTGCTTCGCCATTTACTGTCAAATTTGACCCACTATAATATCCTACTACTACATATCCTCCATCGCTTGTTTGAATTACATCTGTAGCTTTAGCTTCATATCCGCATGAAATAGCTTTTGCAAATTCTAATTTTCCATCTCCTGCATATTTTGCTATAAATCCAGAATACGCTTTGTCTTTACCTGCTAGGTCTACTTTTTCATCACCATTTAAGTCTAATTCTCCAGTAAAATATCCTACCGCTACAATTCCGTTATCTGTTGTTTTCTCGGCTGATTCTACTTTGTTCCATCTATTGCTTGCTACTTCATTTGCCCATGATACTCCTTGCTCTGTTTCCTGCTCTTTACTCTTATCTATACCAAAATAGTATGTTCTTTGGTCTTCTTCTGCTGGGAATACATATCCATCTGCTGATTGCACCTCTACTGCTTTATATAACCCACTCTTTAAACCATATGAAATTACTCCATTTTCATCTGTTGTTACTACTTTTACACTTTGACCATCTATTATTTCTTCTTCTCCTACTTCTTCATTGTTAACATCTTGTGCAGGTCCATTTTCTTGATATTGCTCATCTATTTCTATTAATTTAAATTTAGTATTTGGTATTGGAGTTTTGATTCCTCCTTCTACTTTTGTTACTTTTGTTAATTTAAATAATGGTTCATCTATTAAACCTATCTCTATAATTGCATTTTCTTCTGTTGGATTTTTTATTGTTATATCTGATTTTTGTTCTTCTGATCCTGCCTCATCTGGAACAAGCCTTATTAATTCCTTTTCACCTTCTAATATTGTTATTTCTAGGTTATTATCTGTTTTCCTTTCTGCTTTAAATTTTAATTGTGTTTTATTTATATTATAACCTTCTGGTGGTGCTATTTCTGTTATTGTATATTCTGCTTTTACTTTTGGCTTTGATGATACATACTCATATAATCCTTCTATTGTTAAAGTTCCATCTTCATCTGTTGAGTATATTTCTCCTTCTTCTTTTATGCCGTCTCCTTCTATTTTATATTGTGCTCCTTCTAGTACTTTTCCTTCTTTATCTTCTGCATATTTCTTTAATGTTACTGAATACGTTGGTATTTTTTCGTCTTCTAGTTCTACTTCTACTTTATCTTGAGCACCTATTCCTGTTACTTCTTTTCCTATTTCTACACTTGTTTGTTTCTTAAATTCTCCATTGGTTGTTTTAAACTCAACATTGCCAGCATTATTCGTTAATTTGAATGTTATAGGTTCATCCATTAAATAGTATCCCTTTGCTGATTCCTCTGCTAAAGTATACTCTTGCTCTCTTGATAATCCTGAAATTGTTAATTTTCCATTTTTATCTGTTGCCATTGTTATACCTGCATCTCCTAATTTTCCACCTGTTAATTTATACCTTACTCCTGGAATTGTTGTAGATGCATCTTTTTCTTTCTTAGTTAATACTATTTGATATTTTGGTGTATTTTCTACTGTTACACTTAATTCTCCTCTATGACCTTCGCTTGGCTGAGTTATTGTAGCTTGTGATTTTAAGTTATTTTGTCCTGATATTTCTTTTAATTCTAAATTATCCCCGCTTTCTGCTACTTCTACTTTAAATTTGTATTCCATAGTATTCTTTTCGTAAGAACCAGGTGTACGAATTTCTTTTAATACATAAGTTTTATCTACATATAAATCTTGTATTGTAAATGTTCCTTTTTCATTTGTTGTACCTAATCTTCCTTCTTTTGCATTTTCCCCATCGCTTACATCTTCTGCTACTTCTGTTACTGTAAATACTGCTCCTTGTACTGGTGTATCAGTATCTTTTTTTAGCTTTTTCAAGTTAAAATCATATTTTCTCTCTATTCTAAATCCTAATTTGCTTGTTTCTGTCTCTGTTTTGAATTTTCCTCCATCAGTATCTAAACAGAAATATACCGCATGTGTACTGTATGAAATATCATTATATTTTACTGTTGTTGGAACCTGTATCTCATAACTAAATTCTCTTTTTTCTTCTTTGCTTAATTGGTATGTCCCAAAATCTATTAAATATGATTTTGCTTCTGTTGGACTTAAGTTTTTATTCCAACTATTGTTTTCATCTGCTAAATCTTCTGTTACGTCTTCTTTATCTGAATAATATACTGTTACACAATTTTGTAATTCTGATGGTACAGTTATTCCATCTTCCTTCATTGTGGTACTAAAATTAGAACCTAACTCTGATTTATTTATTACAAATTTATTACCTGTAGTTGGTATTTTTCCTACTATCTTTACTTCACTTACTGTATTTCCGTAGTTATTTGTAATGCTTATCGTTATTTTAGCTGTATCTGCCTCTGTTTTATCTATTGTTGCTATTTGTGGTGCTACTGCTGTTTCTTTTTTATCGTTATATTCTGATGCTTCTTGGTTTGTAAGTAGCGAACTTGGTGATACAAAATACATACTATCTTCTGCATAGCATACATTTTCTATTATATTTAAGTCTCCATCTACATCATATTCATCTGCATTATTGTTTTTATAATTTTCATAATTTTCGTTTATTGCATATAATTTTAATGTGTTGTTTCGTGTTGGAATTCTTGGATCTGCTGTTATATCGCAATTTATTACAATATTATAATTTGATGGTGTTTCGTTTTCTGTTTCTATCTTTATAAATTTCTTTCCTTCTATTTCATTTATTTCATATGCTAATATGTTTATATTTCCATCTGATGGCGTTACTTTATTTATTTTTATGTCTAATACTTCCTCTGGTAGTTCTACTAAAAATCTTCCATTTGTCCAACCTTCCATATTGTAATATGTTGATATTGTTTTTATTGTTATATTTATGTCTTTTTCTTCTTTTTGTGTTCCGTATGTATCTCTTGCTACTTCTATGCTTGCTACAGATATTGGTGCTTCATATATTGCAAAATTCTCATCTGTATTTATATCTGTATATTCTCCTGTTTCTTGTGTTTTTATTTTTCCGTTTAAATATGAATAAATATTTTGTAATTTATCAAATTCTTTTCTTTCAAATTGTGTTTTTAATTTATTGTCATCTATTTCCTTTATATTATATACCGTTAAACTTCTATTTTTATTTGCTTTACTTGTTTCTATTTTTATATGTGTTATAGGCTCATTATACATATATGGATTCTCACTGTTATACATATTCCATTCTTTGTTTGTAAATGTATGTATTAGCTTATCTTCATTTGTATCATATACCCTTATCTCACCATCTTCTCCTAAAATTGTGTCTGCCCCTGAGAAATATATTCCTACATTTTTACTTATTTCTGACATATCATGAAATTCATTTTCACTATCTAAAAATCTATCTTCATCTTCGCCCTCTGCATCTTCTGTTGGTTCTTGCATTTTTATTCCATATACTTCTGCACCTGCTCCTATAAATGCATCCCATTTTACTGTGTAATAATCTTCTATCTCACTTTCTGATATATTGTTGTATAAATTTAATGGTTTTTCTTTTGATACTACATATTCATACCTATATACATTTTCTTCATAATATGTTCTATATTTTCCTACTGTTACGTCAAATCTTGCGGTTTCTCCTTCTAGTTTTCTCCATAAGAAACTTAACGTTTTGGTTACAACGTTTGATGTTACTGGATTATCAAATTGTTTATTTTCATTATTGTATCCTTTATAATATGCTTCTAATGGTACTTGTATGCTTATTGTTTCTGAATCCATTTCTTCATATGCTTCTATTGGATACACTACATTAAATCTATATGTATTATACCTTGATACTGTTTTGGTTACTATTTTTGTTTCTGGATTTTGTACTGCCTCTCTTTTTGCTGTGAATACTCCTGTTTCATCTTCATAATCAAAAGTTATGTCGGTTCCTGTTATTTCTACTTTATCTGGCATATGTCCATTTAATGGTGGTATTTTTCCTGTTAAATATGAAGATTGTAATATTGCTAATTCTTTTTCTTCTCTTGTTTCTATATAAAATGATAGATTTACACTTCTATTTTCTTCATCTATTACTTGCTCTATGTTCTGTGCTCCTGTACGATAACCTGTATAATCATATATACTACAACTTACACTTGCATACCAGTCTACTGTAAAACTTACTTCTTTATGTATATCTATTGTTGTTCCATCAGCTTTTTTATGTTTTCCTGTTAATATTATTTTGTTTTCTGAACTGCTATATTTCTTTGTGTCTGTTCCTAAACTTGGTGCTTTTATTGTTCCATATATTAATTTTTGTGTTCCTTTTTCTACATCATTTAATTGTATTGACGTTGTATTTTCTGATATATAATTTCCTTTTATTATATTGTCCTCTACTATTGATGTTTTAAAATTGATGTTTTGTCCTTGTATCTCTATTTTTCCTTCTGTTAACGTACCTTCTGTTAATACATTTAGGTTTATGTATAGAGTATCGGTTGCTGTTATTTCTCTACATGTTCCTCTTATTTTGTTTGCATATCCATCATTATCTAAGTCTCTTAAAAAGAAGGCATCAAATTTTACATAGTCTGTGTTGTCAACTTTATCTTCACCATCTTCAACTTCTTGGTATTCCATGGCACGTGCAAGTTCTGGATCATATATATTATTTATTGGCTGTGAATTTCTGAATAACGTGCTTAATAGCAATACTACTAAAAGTATTATTGCTACTATTCCGTATGCTACTACTTACAAGTATTCTTTTATTTTTCCCGCCAATTATTATTTCTTTTTGTTTTATTTACTTGTTCTTTCTTCTTCTTTACATTTTTTCCATTTACTTCTTGCATTTTTGTACCTCCCAAAATTATATATTAAGAATATATAAATTTTTATTTGTTCTGTCTATTTGTTTCTTACAACACTAGAAATACGTTATTTTCGTAAGTATTTTTCCGCTATCACGGATTTAATTTGCATATTACTCTATTTTTATATTTTTGCACGCGTAGGCTTCGCCTACCTGTAATTTTTACTCTACCTTTCATAGTCATCTATAAATTCTACCAACAGAAAATGTTGCTGTGCATCGCTACCAGTGCAAAGTACCTACCTTATGAAAGTCGAGTAGACTTAAATATCTCTATTTAAACCCCTCTCAGAACCGTGCTTGCACTACTAATGCACACGGCTCTTTGCAAAATTCTTCTTCACATTGCAAAGCTCATTTTTACTATGTCTACATATATTCTTGGTCTTATTATTTTCTTTACTATTCTGTCGCAGTATTCTTTATAATTGTATTTCTTCTTTTGACTTCGTCTATTCAGTGTTTTGTATAGCATATTTACTGTTGTTCTGTAGTATTGTCTTATTCCTTCAGTATTATCTGTTATTCCATAATATCTATAATGCCCCATTAGCTTTATATTTAGCATTTTTATTGTGTCATCTACTTTTAAATGCATCCTTTTTATTATCCATGTTTT
>CANQSP010000033.1 GCA_947626555.1 uncultured Clostridia bacterium
AAAAAATTTAAGCCATAAAAAAAGCTGAGATAGAAATACTTTTCAGGTATTTCACCCCAACTATTGACATTGAGCCAAAATTTTTTACAAGCTATTATGCAGTTGGGAGTTTCTAAATAAATAATATATTAATGTTTTGCATTTATAGTTGCATTTTATTTTCACTAAACTATTTAACCCCGTCCCTAATAGTTTACTTGCATAATTAGCAAATATATGGTAATATAATTATGTAACTTTTATTAAATTTTTCGCTCAAATGAGCAGAAAGGGAAAAACATGAATGCAATGCAGCGGTTAAACCAGATAGTAAAGGAAAGGGGACCACTTGTGGCGGGGCTTGACCCTGACATTAGGAAGATTTTATCCATGGTTGAAGCAAGCCAGGGTAAATCGGATTTTCCTGATGACATCATGGATGAGGTTAATATTCTTGAAAGTCAAATGTGGGATTTTTGTGAAGAGTATTTAGAGGCATTACAGTCGGAAGTTGGTATTGTAAAAATCAACAGTGCATTCTTCGAGGCCTGTGGCATGGAGTATGTGTATTGGGAAATTGCAAAGTTTGCAAAAGAATTAGGCTACTTTGTAATAGGCGATTTGAAAAGAGCAGACATTGGCAATACGTCCGAGCAGTATGCAAATGCTTTCCTGTGTGATGAATCTCCGTTTGATGCCATTACCATCAATCCGTATTTTGGAACTGATGGAATAAAACCGTTTTTGGATTTGGCGAAAGAAACAGGAAAAGGAGTTTTTGTTTTAGTAAAGACTTCTAATACTTCTTCTGCAGAGATTCAGGACTTGGTTTTGGAAGATGGAAAAACTGTGTATATGAAGGTCGCAGAATTAGTAAGTCAGTGGGGAAATTATACAAATCCTGACGGCGATGAAGATTACAATTTGGTAGGAGCAGTTGTAGGTGCAACTCATCCGGAGCAGGCAAAAGAACTCAGGAAGATTATGCCGAATACGTTTTTCTTGGTACCGGGTTATGGTGCACAAGGAGCAACTGCCAAAGATATTGTTGTAAATTTCGACAAAGAAGGCGGTGGAGCAGTAGTTAATTCTTCAAGAGGAATTATGATGGCGTACAACTCTAAAAGGTGGAAGGACCAGTTTACAATTGAAAAATGGTCAGAGGCAGCTAAAAGCGAAGCCAAAAGAGCTCAGAGTGAATTATCGGCTGAAGTGGAGGCCTACTTAGAAGAGTAATGTAACAGTAGAGTACTGCTTAGAAAGATGGTATAATAGGAGTATTGCAATAGTTGTAAAACATAAAATGAGGTGAGAATTATATTCTTACCTCATTTCATGTTTTATGAATGTTTTAAATTTAATATATGATATAAAAATGAGTAAAATTGTTTAATTAAAAGTATTGTAAATAATAAGGTTATTTGTTATAATAAGAAAATGAAATTGTGCTATATCTATAGTATTTAGCACATTATAAAGGAGAGAAAATTATGGATTATAAAGATTTAGCAAATTTAATATTTCCAGATGCAAAACCTATATCATATTATGAAGAAAAATATGCAAAGAGGAATTTAAAAGAAGGAGCAGTAGTAACAAGGTTTGCTCCAAGCCCAACAGGTTTTGTTCATTTAGGTTCATTATATCAAGTAGCAATAGCTAAAAAAATAGCAAAACAAACAGATGGAGTTTTGTTTTTAAGAATAGAAGATACAGATCAAAAAAGAGAAGTGGAAAATGGAGTAACAGGTATAATAAAGTCCTTAGAAGATTTTGGACTAACCCCAGATGAGGGAATGATAGATGAGGTAAATGAAAAGGGAGATTATGGTCCATATAAGCAATCATTAAGAAAAGATATATATCAAGCTTATGCTAAATATTTATTAGAGCAAGGTAAAGCATATCCATGTTTTGCAACAACAGAAGAATTAGAAGAAATGAGGGAAAAGCAAGAAAAAGCAAAAATAAGACCAGGTTATTACGGAGTATGGGCAAAATATAGAAATCTTTCAGTTGAAGAAGCTGCAGAGAAAATAAAGAATGGGGAAGAGTATATTATTAGGTTAAAATCACCAGGAAACGAAGAAAAAAGAATAAAACATCACGATTTAATAAAAGGTAATGTAGACTTTCCAGAAAATGATCAAGATATAGTAATAATAAAAGCAGATGGACTTCCAACATATCATTTCGCACATGCTGTAGATGACCATTTAATGCAAACTACTCATGTAATTCGTGGAGACGAATGGTTATCTTCAATACCAATTCATTTGCAATTGTTCCAAATGTTAGAATTTAAAGCACCAAAATATGCACATATTGCTCCTATAATGAAGGAAGATGATGGCGGAAAAAGAAAACTAAGCAAGCGTAAAGACCCAGAAGCAGCAGTAAGTTATTATACTGATGAAGGAATTCCAAAGGAAGCGGTAATAGAATATTTATTAAACATAGCTAATTCTAATTTTGAAAGTTGGAGAAAAGCAAATCCAAATGCTTCTTTGGATGATTTTGAATTACAAATAAGTAAAATGAGTGTAAGTGGTGCATTATTTGATATCGTAAAGATATTAGATATATCAAAGACTGTAATATCAAAATATACAGCAGAGCAAATTTATGATGAATCAATGAAATGGGCAAAAGTATATGACAAAGAATTAGAGCAAATGCTTGAAAATAAAGATTATGCTTTAAAAGTATTTGGAATAGAAAGAGGCAATGCAAAGCCTAGAAAAGATATTTCAAAATGGTCAGATGTAAAAGAAAATATTATTTATATGTATGATGATAAATTTGACGGAATAGATGAAAAATATGATTATCAAAAAGTACAAGATAAAGAAACTATAGAAAAGATTGTAAAATTGTATATTGAAAAATATTATAATGAAAATGATGATAAGCAAACATGGTTTGATAAAATAAAAGATTTAGCAGAAGAAATAGGTTATGCAAGAGAAGTAAAAGAATGGAAACAGGAGCCAGAAAAGTGGCCAGGACATGTAGGAGATATAAGTACAGTTCTAAGAGTTGCATTAACTAGAAGAAGCAATACTCCAGATATGTATGAAATAATGCAAGTTTTAGGTAAAGAAAGCATAAAAGAAAGATTTGAAAAAGCAATTAAAGCTTTGTAGATTTTATATGATTTTAGATTGTGAAAAAATAATACTCTAGAGACTAAGGGGAATAGATTATATATGAAATATGAAATTGGAGATATAGTTAGAACTAAAAAAGAGCATCCATGTGGAAGTAAATTATGGGAAATAACTCGTGTCGGAGTAGATTTTAAATTAAGGTGTGTAGGTTGTGGGCATTTAATTACTTTAGAAAGGCCAAAGGCTCTAAAAATGATAACTAAAAAAGTAGCTAAAGATGATAAGGAATACTTAAAATGGAAAGAAAAAGAGAGGAACCAATAAATGCCAAGTTTTTTAATACACATAGCAGTTGCAAAACAATATTTAAAAAATCATAAGGAATATGATGAAAAAGAATTTATAAAAGGAACCATAGCACCAGATTTAATTGAAGACAAAACTAGGTCACATTATGGAAAACAGAGTTCAGAATCAAATGTAGAAGCATTTATTAGAGAACATCCAGAACAAACGAGTTTTAATATGCGGTTATAGGTTGCATCTTATTACTGATGTAAAATTCTACAATGAGCTGATAAAAGATAGATGGACTAAAGAAATTTATAATGATTATGACAAAATTAATAAAAAGTTAATAAAAAAATATAATATAGAAATGCCGGAGGAAATAAAAAAAATATGCTTGTTTCAAAAGCGGAAAGCCAAGCACATTTTCAGAAAATGAAATTTACGAGTTTATAGAAAAAATGGGAAAAATCCATCTTACCACATAGAGTAAGATGGATTTTTTCATAGCAAAAAATTTTTCGATATTAAGAAATGAATCTTTCAATTTCTTCCCAAGTTTTTTCTGTGTAAATTTTTCTTTCTGCTGAAAATGGGAGAAATAATATATCTTTTAAAGGGTTTAGTTCATTTTGCAAATTATAAACAGCATTATTTACTTTTGTGACTGCGATTTTATCTGCTTTGTTTGCAAGTACTAAGCATGGTTTATTAGTATCAATTATATATCTATACATTAATTTATCATTTTCAGTAGGAGAATGTCTAATATCTATAAAAAAAACTATTAAGGCAATATTTTTACTTTTAGATAAATATTCTTCTATAAAATTTCCTACACGAATTTGTTCTTGTTTTGACATTTTACTATAACCATAGCCGAGGTAAATCTACGAAATAGAAATTATTATCTATATTGTAAAAGTTAATTTGCCTTGTTTTTCCAGGTTCAGAACTAGTTCTAGCAAGTTTTTTCCTATTTACCATAGTGTTTATAAAAGAAGATTTACCGACATTAGATTTTCCCACTAAAACAATTTGAGGTAATTCATTTTGCGGGTATTGCTTAGGGGTTACAGCTGATATCTCAAATTGTGGATTTTTTATTATCATATTTATACAATCCTTTCATATGGTGTAGTTTTTTTCATAAAGTTTATATAATGTTTATGCAATTATTTTAAATTCTTAGGATTAATTTTTTCAGTACCACCCATATAAGGTCTTAATACTTCTGGAATTATAACGCTTCCATCTTCTTGATAGTTATTTTCTAAGATTGCGATTAACATACGAGGTGGGGCAACAACTGTATTATTTAGAGTATGCGCATAATAATTTCCTTTTTCACCTTTAATACGAATACCTAATCTACGAGCTTGAGCATCTGTTAAGTTAGAACAACTGCCAACTTCGAAATATTTTTGTTGCCTTGGACTCCAAGCTTCAACATCACAGCTTTTAGATTTTAAGTCTGCTAAATCTCCAGAACAACATTCTAGTGTACGAACAGGTATATTCATGCTTCTAAAAAATTCAACTGTGTATGACCACATTTTATCATACCATTTATAACTATCTTCAGGTTCGCAAACAACTATCATCTCTTGCTTTTCAAATTGATGTATTCTGTATACACCACGTTCTTCTAAACCGTGTGCACCTTTTTCTTTTCTAAAGCAAGGTGAGTAAGATGTCATAGTATATGGTAAATTTTCTTTATTTAAAATTTGTCCTTTGAACTTACCAATCATTGAATGTTCAGAAGTACCAATTAAATATAAATCTTCACCTTCAATTTTATACATCATAGCGTCCATTTCTTCAAAGCTCATAACACCAGTTACGACGTCTGCTCTAATCATATATGGAGGAATGCAATATGTAAAACCTTTATTAATCATAAAATCTCTAGCATATGTTAATACCGCAGAGTGAAGTCTTGCAATATCTCCCATTAAATAATAGAAACCATTTCCTGCAACACGACGTGCAGAGTCAAAGTCTATTCCACCAAGATTTTCTAAAATTTCACCATGAAATGGTATTTCATAACTTGGTACAACTGGTTCACCGAATCTTTGTATTTCAACATTTTCACTATCATCTTTTCCAATAGGTACAGATTCATGAATAATGTTTGGTATTTTCATCATTATTTCTTTAACTTTATTTCCATATTCTTCTTCTAATTTTTCATTATCCATAAGTTCAGCATTTATTTGTTGAACTTTACTTTTAATTTGCTCTGCTTCTTCTTTTTTGCCTTCTCTCATTAGAGTACCTATTTGACTACTTAGTGAATTACGGGAAGCTCTAAGTTCATCGCCTTTTAATGTTAATTCTCTACTTTTTTTGTCTAATTCAATTACCTCGTCTACTAACGATAGTTTATGATCCTGAAATTTCTTTTTAATATTTTCTTTTACTATTTCTGGATTTTCTCTTAAAAATTTTATATCTATCATAAAAACTCCCCTTTCTAAATATGGATACGTAAGAAATAATAATATAGCTATTTTAGCACTTTTTTTGATAAAAATCAATATAATTTTATGTGTATATTTGCATAATTTGTGTAGTGCAAAACTTGTAAAAATTAGTATTTGTATTGGCGATGTTAAACAAATTTTTAGTTCGTACATTTATATAATATAGTAAATTGGAAATAATAAGAAAAGTAGGAGAAAGTATGATTATTGAAACAATAAAATTTATAGTATATTCACTATTGATAGTAATAATTGCAAAATATGTTTTGGTAAAAATTTTAAGAAAATTAGCAGAAGCACTTAACTTATCAGCAAAAACTATTGGAAATATAGCTGGAATGGCAACGTCAGTGCCAGAACTATTAACTGTATCGTTTTCAGCATTTTCTGGTTTAATAGGAGCTAGTGTATACAATATATTAAGTTCAAATGTAATAAATTTTATTCAATATATAATTTCAATATATACAAGCAAAAACCAAAGAATATTAATAGAAAATAAGGCTATTAAAATAGATTTGATATTAGTAATATTTACAATATTAATACCAATAGCAATGATGATAGTAAATATTGAATTTAATATTAATATAGTGCCAATGTTTATATTACTGTTCCTTTTATATTATTATATCAATGAAAAAGTACATGAATTATACTTAAAAAAGCATGATAGTAAAATATCAAAAAAAATTGAAGAAGAGCAAAAATGGGTAAGAGGCAAGACGAAGGTAGTAGTAAAATATTCAACTTACTTGTTATTTACAAGTGTTGCTTTATATTTGATTGGTGATAGATTAAGTGTGTCATTAGAAAATTTGGCAAAAATATTTACAATATCAGAATATATTCTAGGAATAGCATTAGGTTTTATAACAAGCATACCAGAATTAATAACATTTTTTGAATCACAAAAATATCATAAAAAGGAAAGAAATAATGACATGGGTGTTATAGAGGCAACAAATAATTTACTTACTTCAAATATTTTAAACTTGTTTGTCATTCAAACTATAGGAATAGTAATATATTGGTTAATAATGTAAAAAATAGAATACTTTTCCATTACGTGAGTATAATATTAACAGAAATTAGAAAATTTGTTGTCATTCATAAAATTTTTATAAGGGGCAAGGAAGGAAATTTAGGTATTAATGGAAGAAAAATATGTTAGGGAAGAGAAAATTATAGATAAGACTGAGAGTGAAAAGAGACAAGAATTAGTTATGAGCATATTACAAGTAAAGAAAGAATTAGATAAGGCAAATAAAAATTATGAATATGCAGAAGAAGATTTAATAGATTACTATTCATATCAAATAAAGGCTAATTGTTCTAAAATGGATTATTTGTTAAAACTAGCAAAAGAGAAGGGAATAGTTATGAATATGGTAGAACAAATAAAAATAAAATATAATGAAGCTATGTAATTAAAATAATATAGTAAAATGTATATAATGAAAAAATTTTATGCAGGTTAAATACAGTAAAGTTATCATATTTGTCCAACAATTATCATAATATGTGTTAAATAGAAATTAAAGGACATGGGTGATTATTGTGGAGATAAATTCAATTATTGTATTTTTAGGATGCATAATTTTTTTATTTATTATAGGAAAAATATTTTTTATACCATTAAAAAGTATTTTTAAATTGATTTTAAATTCTGTGTTTGGTGGTTTAATTATATTTGTTATAAATTTTGTAGGTGGAATGTTTTCATTCCATATAGGTTTAAATGTTTTAACATCTATATTAGTAGGAATACTTGGAATTCCTGGAGCAATACTTCTTATAATTCTAAAATTAACTATCGGGATTTAAACTATTAGGGACGGGGTTAAATAGTTTAGCCTATTAAAAATTTATAAATTCACAGTTAAACTAATAGGGACGGAGTTAAATAGTTTAGTGGAAATATATTAAAAATATTTGCAAAACATTAATGTAATATTTAGTTAGGAACATTTTGTGGGGACCAGCAAATTATAGCTTGTAGGAAAATTTATTTTGTAAAACTTATTTTAAATAAATAAATTTTCTTACAAGCTATTATGCAGCTGGGAGTTCCTAACTAAATATTACATTAATGTTTTGCAATAGAGTAATCAATCCACTAAACTATTTAACTCCGTCCCTATTAGTTTAACTAAAAAATTAGATTAGGCTAAACTATTTAACCCCGTCCCTAATAGTTTATTCTACTGTTACAGATTTAGCTAAATTTCTTGGCTTATCAACATCCAATCCTTTAAATTTTGAAATATAATAAGCAAGAAGTTGAAGAGGTATAACTGACAATATAGGAGATATTAAATTAGAAGTAGATGGTATATCTATTACATAGTCAAAATGAGCATTTGGTAAAGGTTGATTTGTTATAACTAATGTCTTGGCTCCACGAGTTATTACTTCTTGCATATTACTAATAGTTTTTTCTACTAAATCACTATTAGTAATAATTCCAATTACAGTAATTCCATTTTCAATAAGGGCAATTGGACCATGTTTTAATTCTCCTGCTGCATATGCTTCAGAATGAATATATGATATTTCTTTTAATTTTAAAGAACCTTCTAATGCAACATTGTAGTCAGTTCCTCTACCTAAGAAAAACATATCTTTTTCAGTATATACTTTTTTGGCAAATTCTTTTAATTCATCTAAGTTATCTAAAACAGCACTAATTTTAGTTGGTAAATCTAAAATATCAGTTTTCAAGTTTTCTAAAGTTTCTTTATCAGAAGTTTCTAATATTTCTGCAAAATGAATTGCAAGAATTGCAAGAAGCACAACTTGAGACGTATATGCTTTTGTCGAAGCCACTGCAATTTCAGGACCTGCGTGAGTATAAATAGAATAATCTGCTTCTCTTGTTATTGAACTTCCAATGACATTAGATATAGCAAGTGTTTTAGCACTTTTTGATTTTGCAAGTTTTAAAGCTGCAATAGTATCCGCAGTTTCACCAGATTGAGTAATATATATGCACAAAGTTTTTTCATCTAATAATGGATCTCTATATCTAAATTCAGATGCAATATCCACAGTAACAGGAATTTTACACAATTTTTCTATAATGTTTTTACCTACAAGTCCAGCATGCATAGCAGTTCCGCATGCTACTATATAAATTTTATTTATGTTTTGTAAATATTCTTTAGAAAAATCTAAATCATCAAAATAACATTCTTCACCTAACTTTAAACGAGAACCTATGGTTTCTCGAATTGAGTTTGGTTGTTCAAAAATTTCTTTTAACATATAGTCTTCATATCCATCTTTTTCAGCAGATGATGCATCCCATTCGATACTTTTAATAGCTTTATTATGTTTTTGTAAGCTATTATCATAGAAAAATACAGAATCTTTTTTTATAACAGTAAGTTCATTATCATCTAGCAGATAGAAATTCTTTGTAAATGGTAATATTGCAGGAATATCAGAGGCAATATAATTACCATTTTCTCCAACGCCTACAACAAGTGGGCTGTCTTTTCTTACAACAACACACTCATTAGGAGATAGGTTTGAAATAACTTCGATTGCATAACTTCCTTTTAAATCATTACAAGCTGAACGAACAGCACGCAAAAATTTGTCGCCATCATCTTTTTCATCTCTTGAATAATAATAATGTATTAAATTTGGAATAGTTTCAGTATCAGTTTGTGAGTAAAATGTATAACCTTTACTTGTTAAAAAATTTTTTAATTCATTATAGTTTTCAATAATGCCATTATGAACAACTGCAAATGTTTTGCTATTATCCATATGAGGGTGTGCATTTTCTGCAGATGGTTTACCATGAGTTGCCCATCTGGTATGGGCGATTCCTATGGTAGAAGTTAAATCATTAATGCCATCAATCTCTTCTAGGTTTGAAACTCTTCCTTTATTTTTCATAACAGATAGATTGCCATTTTCAACAACAGCAATTCCAGCTGAATCATATCCACGATATTCTAATTTTAAAAGTCCGTTAATTAGTATAGGAGTAGCTTTATTTTCTCCTACATAGCCAACAATTCCACACATAAGTATACCTCCATAAATATTTTACTTATATTATATTACTATAAAAACGAAAATGTAGCAAGTATTAATAAATTTGCTTTAAATAAAATGTTTTTGAGTAAACATAGATATTGAATTGTTAAACAAAAAATAAATTATAACTATACATAGTTAATTGTAAACTATATGTTTATTGATTATATCTGTGCATAGAAGCAACATATGAGTTAAATAATCTGAGAAAAATAAAAAAATTTAATGAAATAATAAAAAGTTAAGAAACGTAAAACGTTGATATATTATGTAAAATATGGTATAATAAATGTATCCATATGTAAAAAAGAACAAAACAGGAGGAAATAATATGACTATACCAAACAAAGTTACAAAGGCATTATTTGCTATTGAAGGTATCATAATCGGCATTTCCGCATTTACGAATTACTTACATAACGTAGGGCGGAATTATTTCTTCTCAATTCTTTGTATTGCCATGGCTATATTAATTGCATTGGTGATTGAAAGAAAAATTGAGGGAAGAAAGGTGTTGATTTTAGTAACTTTAGTTGCGGGGTTATTACTATCACAATTATTAGCGTTTTGTATAGTCTGGATAGTATGTGCTATTCAGATGATTCTTAGTATTTTGTGGGGAATCCTATCAATAATCGGTAGAATGATAGGAATGTTCTTTTAGGGTAGGAAAGGAAAATTTTCCTTTGGTTTGCTTGTAGAAATACTTGCAAACCTTTCCTTTTATAAAATGTTATATGTATAAATAAAATATAGATAAAACTATAATCTTGTGTAATATTAGCTATTAATTGACAAAAATACATATTTGGTGTTTAATATATATTGTGTAGAAATAGCTACTAATTATAATAGGAGGAAAATATGAGAATAGGAATAGATATGGATGGAGTTTTAATAAATATAGAAAGGTTTGAATTAGATTATGGTAGTAAGTTTTGTATAGAAAATGATATACCATTGAAACTAAAGGAAAAGTTTATTAATGAAGAAGTATATGACTTCACTGAAGAACAATGTGCGAAATTTTGGGAAGTATATTTAGAATATTATGCTACAGAATATAGAGCAAGAGATTTTGCATCAAATATAATACATAAATTAAGGAAAAATGGAGATGAAATATATATTATAACTGGAAGAAATGAAAAAGGACTTGTAGGAGATTCATATGGAAAAATGAAAGATTTTGTTTCAAAATGGCTAGAAGAAAATGAAATAGAATATGATAGAATAATTTATACAGAGGGTAGTAAATTACCATATTGTGTAGGAAATTATATAGATGTTATGATAGAGGATAATCCTATAAATGTTAAAGAAATATCTTCTGAACTTCCAGTATTATGCTTTAATGCAATGTATAATACTGAGGTAGAAGGAAAAAATATACAAAGAGTATATAGTTGGTATGATATATATGATAAGTTGAAAAATATTAAAGAAAGGTATATTAAAATGTAACTAAAATCTATTCGTATACTAATTATTCGTCAATTACTATATCAAACTCTTAAAAACGTCAATAAGTTGTATATACTAAAGTAAAATAAGAAAATATTGTATTATTTATATAGTACAATATTTTCTATTTTTATCTTAATTTATTAATTTATTTTTGATTTCATATTATAATGAAGTATATTTATTGTTTTTTTATCTTTGGCTTTGCAATTAAAGATGCAAGATATCCAAAAAATACTGCTGCAGCTATTCCACCTGCTGAAGCTTTAACGCCACCTATAAAAGCACCAAGTAAACCACTATTTTGAACTTCTTCTATTGCTCCTTTAGCAAGATTTGCACCAAATCCAGTAAGAGGAACGGTAGCACCAGCACCAGCAAAATCTATTAAGTATTTATATAATCCAAGTCCACCTAAAATAGCACCAGTAGTAACAAATATAACTAAAATTCTAGCAGGAGTAAGCTTGGTCTTATCTATTAATATTTGACCTATAATACATATAATTCCACCTACAATAAAACATCTTAATAATTGCATCCAATCCATACTTTGTAAAAATTCCATATTATAATCCTTTCTATAAACTATTAGGGACGGGGTTAAATAGTTTAGCAAAATATTAATAATAGTGTTTGTAAAACATGAATATTATATATTTTTGAGTGGTACGTGGGGACCGTTTTAGAAAATGTTGCGAGCGCAAGTGAGTTACATTTTCTTAAATGGGGCAACGTAAAAAATATATAATATTCATGTTTTACAAGTAAGCATATAATTTTACTTTTGCTAAACTATTTAACCCCGTCCCTAATAGTTTAGTTCTCAATTGATATTGCATGTGCAATACCAGGAATAGACTCTCCTTGTTGACTACTAGTAGAATTCATCAAAGCACCAGTAGCAATAAGCAAAATCTTATTAATTTTCTTTTCTTGTAGTTGCTTATAAAAATAGCCTGAAAATACAGTTCCACAACATGCACAACCACTACCACCAGAGTGAGTATCTTGATTTAATTTGTCAAATATAAGCACACCACAATCATTATAGTTACTAGCTATATTGTAGCCTTTGGTTTTGCAAAGATCTATTAAAATATCTTTACCAACATAACCTAAATCACCAGTAATAATTGCATCATAATAGCTAGGTTTTCTTCCTGTATCTTCAAAATGTGTAATTAATGTATCAAAAGCTGCAGGCGCCATAGCAGCACCGCATGTTGTTAGCATCTTTTATTCCCATATCTACAATTTTACCTGGTGTAATATGCGTAATGTAAGGGCCTTGTCCACTTGCAGATAAAATTACCGCTCCACTTCCAGTAACGGTCCATTGGGAAGTAGGAGGACGCTGATTTCCTAATTCTAATGGAAATCTAAATTGTTTTTCAGCACTACAAAAGTGACTAGATGTGGCACATATTACATTTTTAGCAGCTCCGCTTTCTATAAAAACAGATCCTAAAGACATACTTTCTACGAATGTAGAACATGCACCAAATACTCCAAAAAATGGAATATTTATTTCTCTTAAACCAAAACTTGAGGAAATACATTGATTTAATAAATCACCAGCAAAACAAAAATCTATTTCATTAGATGCAATTCCAGACTTTGCAATAACCATATTGGTAGTTTCTTTAATAATTTTACTTTCAGCTTTTTCCCAAGTCTTCTCGCCCCAAAACTCATCATCTAAACATTGGTCAAAATATTTTGCCATAGGTCCTTGTGCTTCTTTTGGTCCAACTATTGATGCAGTTTGACTTATAGTTGGAGGAGCGTCAAATTTAATTGTTTGTTTACCTAATTTATTCATAAAATTTTCCCGTATGAAATATACGATTCTCTCCTTTCATGTAAAAATAGTTATATTTGAGTATTTAATTATATCTTTTTTATAAGATAATTTGATATTTTGTTTATTCTAATTTTGTTATGCAAATATTTATCTATTAGTATAATATAGTTTATAGATTATCCACCAACAAAGAATGTAGCTATAATTCCAATTATTACTGAAGCTGAAATACCAAATACAAGAACAGGTCCGGCAACTGTAAACATTTTGCCACCTACACCCATAACATAACCTTCAGATTTGTATTCAATAGCAGGTGAAACAATAGAATTTGCAAATCCAGTAATAGGTATAAGAGAACCAGCACCAGCAAATTTTCCTATTTTATTAAATATATTAAGACCTGTTAAAAATGCAGCTAATCCAATTAATATAATAGAAACTACAGTATTTGCAGATTGCTGTTCCATTCCTTGATATTTGCAAAAATTAGCTATAATTTGTCCAATAGAGCAAATAAGTCCACCAACCCAAAATGCATTAAAGCAGTTTTTTAAAATAGGAGAATTAGGAGATTTTTTATCTACATATTTGCTATATTTCTCCTGAGTGTCTAAAGGGTTATCCATAAAAATCATTCCTTTCTTTTAGTTTTATAAGGTATATAAAGCATAAAAAATTTTAAAACTTATATAAAAATTTTAGTAGGCATATAAAACAAAAAAGATACATCCAAATAAAACTTAACATCAAAAATTAATCTCTATTTCTATCAATAGTAAAAGTTAAATCTATATCTACAAAGTATTCTGAAATTTTTTTGCCAGAAACACTAGCTCTTTGATCTAAAACTTTTACACTGGTAATATAATCTATAGTTTTAGAAGCCTCACTTATTGTTTGTATAATTGCATCTTTCCATGAAACGGTAGAAGATCCAGTTACAATAATATGTTTTTCCATAAATAAATCATTCCCTTCAAAATAGTTACTATCAATATATTTTCCTAAATTTCTAAATTTATGCAAAAAATTAAAAAAATAACTTCACTAAAAAATCAATATATGATATATTAAAAAAGTAAATACAAAATAGAGGAGAAATTAAATGAAAAAAGAAAAAAGTGAAAAAAAAGAACCAAGTTTTATATTAAAATGTATAGTAGTAGCAGTATTTATAGCAGTAGTAGCAGTAGTAATAAATCTAGCACCAAACTATGCAGATAATAAAATAAAGGGAAAAATAAATTTAATAATAAATAATGGAAATTTAACGTTGAGCCTAAAAAATGACATATATATAGATGATGATATTGTGTATATGTCTAAAAAAGATATAGAAAATTTTTTTGATGGAGATATATATTATGATGAAAAGTATGACCAAGTGTTAACTGGGTCAGACAGAAAGATTGCATGTTTACCAATAGGGAAAAGAGAAATTACGGTAAATGGGTCAAATGTAAAATTGTTTGGAGAAGCAACTAAAAAAGATGATGAAATTTATTTACCATTCTCAGAATTGGGTGATATCTATAATGTAGAAATAAATTATATAAAGGATAACAATGTTGTCGTAATTGATTCATTAGATAGAGAAAAAAAGATGGCTAATATATCTAAAGATTGTGATATAAAATATTTGCCAACAGTTATTTCAAAAACTTTAGAAAAAGAAAAAAGAGGAAATAGTGTTATAGTAATTCCTACTGATGAAGATTTGAATGGTTGGACAAAGGTTAGAACTTTAAATGGAACAATAGGCTATACTAAAGAATTAGCTAATGAATATACGGTTAGAGAAAATATGAAATACGAAAAGCAAATAGAAGGAAAAGTAAGTTTGGTATGGGACTATTATAATACAGGAGTTAGAATTAAAGAAAGAACAGATAAGATTAATGGAATAAATGTTATATCTCCAACGGTTGCAACATTAAAAGAGGGAGGAAAAGGAGATTTAATAATAAATACGGTAGAAAAAGGCTATGTAGATTGGGCTCATAACAACAATTATAAGGTTTGGGCATTAGTGTCAAATGGTGATGGATTAATAGATACGACATCAGAGATTTTAAATGATTATACATTAAGAGAAAAATTAATTAACAGTATTGTTAATATGGCATCAACTAATAATTTTGATGGAATAAATATAGATTTTGAATATATGTATGAAAAAGATAAGGATATGTTTTCTAGGTTTATTATTGAACTTGCTCCAAGACTTAGAGAATATGGAAAAGTCTTATCTGTTGATGTTACAGCACCAGATGGTTCAGAAAACTGGTCTGGCTGCTATGATAGGCATACTATTGGCAAAGTTGCAGATTATATTGTATTTATGGCCTATGATCAGTATGGTACATCAAGTAACAATGCTGGTACAACAGGAGGATGTGACTGGGTAGAAACAAACATTAAAAAGTTTGTTGGTACACAAGAAGAAATTGAACCTGAAAAAGTTATTTTAGGAATGCCATTATATACAAGATTGTGGACAAGCAATTCAGATGGAAAATATTCTAGCAAAGTAGTTGTTTTAAAGAATATGAATAATGAAATACCAAGTGGAGTTGAAAAACAGTGGGATGATGCATTAAAGCAAAACTATGTAGAATTTAGTCAAAATGGTAGAACTTGCAAAATGTGGCTTGAAGACGAGGATTCTATTAGAGCTAGATTCGAATTAATGAGTAAATATGATTTAGCAGGAGCAGCATATTGGCAAAAAGGCTATGAGGATAGTAGTTATTGGGATTTAGTAGCTACACTAATAAACAAATAATATTATAACTTATAATTCATAAACAAATCACCCTTTACATAGTATGTAAAGGGTGATTTATATGATTATATATATAAAAGAACTAGATAATGAAAAGTTGAATTTAATTGAAAAAGTAAAATTAAAATTGAATAGACCAATTTTTAGAAATATTGATGATAACAGGAAAGTTATAATACTTTTAAATAAAAATGAAGAAAAATATGAAACTAAAATATTAAATATTGTAAATAGAAAATTACAAAAATACAAAGATTGTAAAGTTGTGATGTCAAAAAAATTAACTAGGTTACAAGATAAAATACAAGCAAAAATAATTAAAGGAAAATTGGTAGAGAAAGCTTTACTAGATAAAATTTTGCAACTTATAACAAAAAAATTAAGAGCACAAGATTTATATATATTATCTAAAACATATGATATAGAAGTGATAAAAATGATAGAATATTTCGCAGAAAAGGTAAAAACTATCAATATAATAACAAATGAAATTGAAAAATATAAAAGGCTAGAAGATAAAATATATACAGAAAAAGGAATATTAATAACAGTAGCTAATAATAAAAAGAAGAGTCTTAAAAGAGCGAATATAATTATAAATATGGATTTTAACAATGATGAAATTAATAGTTATAATGTTAATAGAAGAGCAATAATAGTGAATTTAATAGACAGTAAAATAGATAAAATAACAGGATTTGAAGGGATAATTGTGAATAACGTTCAGGTAGAATTAGATGGAGAGATACGAAAATTTTTTGAAAATCATAATTTATACGGATATTTTGAAGATTCTATCTTGTATGAAACAGTAAATAGTGTAATACCTATAAATGATAGAAATTTGAAGTTGAAGGAGTTAATAGGTAATAATGGAATTATTAGATATGATGAAATAAAAAGTATAGTTGAATAAGTATCAATGATAGAAAGTCTAAAAGTAGTATTATAAATAAGTTAGTTAATTATAAAATTAGTTTGTAGAATTAAAATAAAATGTAAGATTAATATAATAAAAAATATTTTTAACATATAATAAAAAATATTTTTAAAATAAGTATTGACATTTATAGAAAAATTTAGTATACTTAATCTCGTCGAAAGAAAAGGTCGCTTAGCTCAGCTGGGAGAGCATCTGCCTTACAAGCAGGGGGTCATAGGTTCGAGCCCTATAGCGACCACCATTTTTAATAAAAATTTAGGCAACTAAATTTTTTTAATTTATGGCCTGGTAGTTCAGTTGGTTAGAACGCTAGCCTGTCACGCTAGAGGTCGACGGTTCGAGCCCGTTCCAGGTCGCCATTTTTATTTATAAGGCTTTTATAATTTTAATTAGTATTACAATTTAATAGTTATGGCTTGATAGCTCAGTTGGTAGAGCAGGGGACTGAAAATCCCCGTGTCAGTGGTTCGATTCCACTTCAAGCCACCATTTTAGTAAAACTCTGTATTAGTTGATAAAGCTGAAATACAGAGTTTTTAATTTTGCAATTAATGCAATTTTAATGTAACTTCTTTAGATGTCACAATGTCAATAGTTGGGAAAAAGGCTCAATGTTAATAATTGGGCTCAATGTCAATAGTTGGGGTGAAATACCTGAAAAGTATTTCTGGCTCAATGTCAATAGTTGGGGTGAAATACCTGAAAAGTATTTCTATCTCAGCTTTTTTTATGGCTTAAATTTTTT
>CANQSP010000034.1 GCA_947626555.1 uncultured Clostridia bacterium
AAAAAATTTAAGCCATAAAAAAAGCTGAGATAGAAATACTTTTCAGGTATTTCACCCCAACTATTGACATTGAGCCTTTCTATATTTTCATATTTCTAATTTCTATAGTAACAAACATTAAAGGATAAAGTATTCTCATACTCTATCCTCTAAAAAAATAAAATAAATTTATATTTCGTATAAGATTAACAACTCTTCTAAACTTTATTAACCCTGTCCCCAATTGTCCCATTTGTCTCAGTTGGGGACTGTCCCCAACTGACCCAACTGACCAAACTGGCCCAATTGAGATAAAGTTATAACATACATTGCATGTGACCATCCTAAGCCTATTACCCATTTAGACTGCATTGTACTATTGTCGATTTGTTCTGCTAAAAAGCCATGTTTGGTTGCAGTATTAGTAACAAAATCAATACATTTTCGTGCCTCTTGTTTATTTCCTATTTTTAAATAATAAATTGCCATCCATAAAGTAGCTATTGGCCATGGATTATTTCCTCCCATGTATGAGTCATTTTCATATCTTAAATATCCACCTGTATAGGTTCTTAGTGTTAAATTTATTTTTTCTACAGTATTTTGTATTTCTTTTTCATCTAGTCTCATCATTTTAAATGGGACTGCAGTTGCTAAAACACTTATATCTGAATAATTATCTTTGTTATTTCTTTTAAGTGTTGCAGATTCTTTATCGCATAAATTTTCTAAACAATATTTCTTTATGCTTTTAGCATATTTTTTCATTTCATCGATTTTTTCATCTTTTTCTAATTTTTTATAAATTCTAGACATATAATCAAATGCAGTATATATTGCTGACATTGAATATAAATGAACTCCTTGATAGTTTTCCCATAAATCATAGCTTTCATATTTCATAAAAAATTCTTCATCAGTATTTCCATAAATTGTATAATCTACATATTTTTTTAAAGCTTGTATAGCTTTTTCACACATTTCTACAGTGTCTTTTAGAAATTCTATGTTTTTAGTGCGTATATAATGTCCATAAACTCCATATATAATACTTGCTGTTTCGTCTATTTGATAACCCCAACAAGGTGCCAGCTTACAATCTGTATAAAAACGTTGATCCCACATTCCATTATCACTTTGAGTATTTTTACTAAATATTTTATAAAACTTTTCTACTTCTTTGTTCATATTAAGAAGTTCTAATGCTCTATTAATAAATACTGCATCTCTAGGCCAACAATAAGAATATCTTCCACTTTTGTCTTTTTTTTCATCCACTTCTAAAGCTGCTGAAATTCCTCCTGTTTTGCTATTTAATAATAATGGAAATAATAAGATGCTTCTTACATATATTTTTTTCATTTCTTCTGTTATTTCTTCTGACTTTGTATCATTTAGCAATCCTAAACCGTCATGTTCTTTTACATATTTTCTCCAATACCTTTTCGTTTGCTCTAGCTCACTATCCACATTCATTGCTCTTATTTTGTTAATGTTTTTCTTTATGTCATCAAATCTATAAAATTTATCTCTATTACTATTTATATTTATAAATAATTCAAATTCTTTTGTCTCACTTGGTTTAAATTTTCCCAAATTAAAACTAACTGCTGAATCACTTTGCATTGCTATAAAATCTTTATCTTCTAAAATTCCACTTTTTACTTCTTCTTCGCTATTATTTAATTTATATGATAATATTGGTGTTTTGGAAAATATTGAAAAAGTATAATTATGACTATATTGCATAAATATATTATCATCTACTTTAGTTCCAACCATATTATTAAAACTTGAAAGTAATTTTGAGTATACTAAAAAATTTATATCCAAATCTATTGAATTGTTATTCGTAATTATATATTTCTTTATTATTACATCTTGCTTTGCAGATACAAAATCTGTTTGTAAAATATCTAATTTAAAATATGTGTTTTCTATTTTAGTATTTAGTACATTTGTATTTTCTGAATAATATTGATTATATATATTGTTAATATCATCATGCAAATATATATTATTAGAATCATTTACTTTAACTCCTGTATAAAAAGTATCCACAAACTGTCTACAATCTCTGGTTGGATAAAATAACCTTAAAAGTTCTCCTTTTTTGCTAAAACTTATAACTATATTATCATTTCCTATAATTGCTTCATTTAAATATTTATTATTCATTTGCTAGATTCCTCCACAATTTTTACTATTTGCTGTTCTAACTCTTTAATTCTATTATTTAACATTACAATCTTATCATCTCTAACATCTTCTCCAAGCATTTCTTCTTGCACTATTGTAGACATATCTTCTAATTCTTCTTTTAAAGTTTGTATTCTTCCTAATACTTCTAATCTTATATATTGTTCTTCTCTTACTTTTGCTTCTTTTACTCTTCCTAATCTATTTACTTGCTCTTCTAATTCATATTGTTCTCCATATTCAGGTATTATAACCGGAATTCCAGTTGTTCCTTGTATTTTTTGTTTCAATATTATTTGACCTTCTGGCTCTCCATGTACTAAAAATATTGTTTTGGGCTTACTTATAAATGAATATACAAAGTTCATAAGCCATTCTTGGTCTGCGTGTCCTGAATAACCCTCTATATATTCTATTCTAGCATTTACTGTTAATTCATCTCCAAATATTTTTACCGTTTTTGCCCCATCTACAATTTTTCTTCCCAAAGTGCCTGGTGCTTGATAGCCAACAAATAGAATTGTACTATTTGGATCCCAAATATGATGCTTTAAATGATGCTTTATTCTTCCAACTTCACACATTCCACTTGCAGAAATTATTATTGAAGGCTCATTACTTGCATTTAACGCTCTTGATTCATCTGCTGTTCTGGTAAATTCTAAACCTCTAAATTCAAGTGGATTATCTCCACTATTTATTAATTCTTGTGTTTCCTCATCAAATAAATCTTGATTTTCTTTAAATATTTCTGTTGCAGATATTGCAAGTGGACTATCTACATATACTTTAGTTTGCATTATTTTTTCATACTTTTTATTAAATTCTTCATCATGCTTTTTATCCTTCAATGCATTTATTTCATATAAAATTTCTTGCGTTCTTCCTACTGCAAATGATGGTATAACTACTGTTCCACCTTTTTCCAAAGTTTCATATACAATGTCTAAAAACATCTCTGCTTTATCATCATTTTTCATATGTAATCTACCACCATATGTTGATTCCATTACTAAATAATCTGCATCTTCTATCATTGTAGGAGATGATAAAAGTGGGATATCATTATTTCCTAAATCCCCTGTAAATACTGCCTTTGTTCTTCTTCCATTTTCATCTGCCCAAACTTCTATTATACTTGAGCCTAACATATGTCCTGCATCATTAAAACGTACATGTATGTTTTCATCTATATCTATTATTTCATCATACTTCACAGGTTCAAATATTTCCAAACATTTCATTGCTTCTTCTGCCGTATACAATGGTGGAATTGGATCTAAGCCCTTACGAATTCTTTTCTTATTTTTCCATTGAATTTCCATTTCTTGAATATGTCCACTATCTGGTAGCATTATTGAACACAAATCACATGTAGCCTTCGTTGCATAAATTTTTCCTCTAAATCCCTCATTATACAATTTAGGAATTCTTCCTGAATGGTCTATGTGTGCATGTGTAAGTAACATGAAGTCTATCTCGTTTACATCAAATGCAAATGGTGCTGAATTTTCCCATTCATCTTCTGCCTCGCCTTGGTACATTCCACAATCCACTATAAACTTCTTACCTGCTGCTTCTACTAAAAAGTTAGAACCAGTTACAGTTTTAGTTGCTCCTAAAAAAGTAATTTTCATAATTTACATTTTCCTTTCTTTTGTTTTAGTTATATTTTTTATTTAACCCATATCTTTATTTTTCTCTTTAGTTTTACAGCCAATTCTGTTTTTTGTTTTATTGGTAATTCAACTGTTTTATCATGGATATTTCCATCATATATTTCAATTGATAACAATCCTTCATTATATGCTAAACTTATTATTATATTCTGCAATTTCATTATTCTCGAAGTAAAAATATTTCTTAATATATCATTATTCAATTTTTCATTTTCTGAAAATTTTAGAAAAATCTTCATTTCACAAGCTTTTTTTAAAAGAATATCTTCAGTTTCTATTAATTCTTCTTTATATTCTTTTGTTTCATAAACATTTATAGGTAGCAATTCAAAATACCTTAATTCATATATTAATTTTTCTACTTCCTCTTTTTTATTCGCTTTTTTTATTCTTACATTAAAACATTTCAAAAATACTTTTTTAAGTTCATTTATTTTATCTTGTTCATTTTCATCTTCTTTGTCCAATTCTAAGTCTTCATAGAAATCTAATTTCTTCGAAATTTGTTCTTTTTTTACTAAAAACTCTCTTGGTTCCATTAATTTATTTAAATCTTTTATTTGCTTTAATAGTTCTTCTCTTTGTTTTTCAAGCATTATAGCCAAATGACTTACACTAAAAATTTTATCTTTATTTTCTAATTTTTTATTTCTTTCAATATATTCTTTTTTTAGTGCAGTTTCATCATTTAATAATTCATCTATTTCTCTAATTTTATTATTTATATCTTTCTTATTTTTTGAAATTTCTTCTAGGAAAGTCTTGTTATCCTTCATTTTTTCTATTTTTTCTTTTTTATCTAATTGCCTTTGGATTACATTTTCTTTGTACTCCATATTCTTATTAGCATATATAACTATTATATTTTTAATAAGCGTTTTCCAAAACTCTAAGTATAATTCTTCTCCAAACTCTTCCTTCAATTTTTTCTTCATTTCTTCTATGTAATCTACATCTTCTTCTAATTTTGTTTCATCTACCGTCAATCCAAAGCTGTTATTATATTTACTTCTTAGAATTTCATTATTTGGAATATATTCATCATCATCATTTTCTTTAACATCATTTAATAATTCATCCATAAACTTATTTCCAAATAATATTAATAAAATTTGAAATATTACATTATAATTTATATTTTGCATGTCTTTAATAGGTGTGTCCCATGACCACCCATTAAAATCTCTTATTGTTTCAACTTGGTTCATTTTACTTCCTTCAATAAGCATTTCCTTTAAAGGATTTCCTATTAATTCATATTTCTCGTTAAATTCAATATCTTTCTGTGATAATTCTATAATTGCTTCTAATAATACAACTTCATTTTGTAATACTTTTATTGAACCTGTTTCTCTATTAATTGTATACACTTTTTCATCTACATTTTTTATAAATTGTATGTCATTACATTTTTCGTCTATAATCCTTATTAACTTTCTTAAAAATTCATTTTTAGTACATACATTAGTTTTTACAGTTATATAATCCTCATAAGCATTTTCTATTTTATAAAGCATACTTAATAGAAGATTTTTTACATCTTCAGAAAAATTTTTATTTTCTAAAATTCTCTCTAAAAGATTATTATAATCTTTGAAACTAAACTTTGAAAAAATATCCTTTGCCATTATTACCTCTCTTTTGAATTTTAGATATACTCTAAAATTCTTATTCTTCTTTTGCTACTGGGGTCGTTGCCATTTTTAGTTCTGCTAACCTTTCTTTAGTAAGCAATACTTCTCTAGGTTTGCTTCCTTGATATCCTGAAATAACTCCTCTTTCTTCCATTTGATCTATAATTCTACCAGCTCTTGCATATCCAACTTTAAACCTTCTTTGTATAAATGAAGTTGATGCTTGACCAGTTTCAACGACAACATCTATTGCTTCCATTAATAATGGATCCATATCGTCGCCTTCTTCTGCTTCACTGTCTACTTCTTTATCTGTTTTTCCAGAGTTTTCTATGCTATCTATTATATCTTCACTATATTTTGCTTCACCATTTGCCTTTAAGAAATCTACTATTTTTTCTACTTCACCATCTGATACAAATGCTCCTTGTATTCTTACAGGCTTTGGTGCTCCTGAAGGATAAAATAGCATATCTCCTTTTCCAAGTAATTTTTCTGCTCCTACCATATCTAATATTGTTCTTGAGTCTACCTGTGATGAAACTGAAAATGCTATTCTTGAAGGGATATTAGCCTTAATTATACCTGTAATTACATCTACAGATGGTCTCTGGGTTGCTATTACTAAATGCATTCCTGCTGCTCTTGCTTTTTGCGCTAACCTACATATAGAATCTTCAACATCTTTAGAAGCTACCATCATTAAATCTGCAAGCTCGTCTATAATAATTACTATATGTGGTAGTTTTCCTAATCCACCTTCATTTTCTATTTCTTGATTATAACCTTTTAAATCCCTTACACCTTTTGCTGCGAACGTATTATATCTATTTTCCATTTCTTGAACAGCCCATGCTAATGCACCAGCTGCTTTCTTTGGATCTGTTACAACTGGAATAAGTAAATGTGGTATTCCATTGTATACTGAAAGCTCTACTATTTTTGGGTCAACCATAAGTAATTTTACTTCACTAGGCTTTGCTTTATATATTATACTTGAAATTAATGTATTTATACAAACACTTTTACCAGAACCTGTTGCACCTGCAATTAATACGTGAGGCATTTTAGCTATATCTGCAATTACTTCTTTACCTGCAACATCTTTTCCAAGTCCAAATGCAAGTTTTGATTTATGATTTCTAAATTCATCTGTATCTATAATATCTCTAAAATGCACTACCTCATTTTCTTTATTTGGAATTTCTATACCAACTGCTTGTTTTCCAGGTATTGGAGCTTCTATTCTTATGCTTTCTGCTGCTAAGTTTAATGCAATATCATCAGCTAAGTTTGCTATTTTACTTACCCTTACACCTTCTGCTGGCTTTAATTCATATCTTGTTATTGCAGGTCCTATTGAAACATTTTCTACTTTTGCAGAAACCCCAAAACTATATAAAGTCTTTTGAAGTTTTGTTGCTGTATCTGTAACTGTTTTTTTGCCACCTTTTAATTCTCTTTTTTCCCCTTGGCTCAATATTTCTATTGGTGGATATTCATAATTTTCATTTTCCTCTTCCACAGTCATTGTGTGTTCCAAATTTAAAACTTCTTTTACTTTTTCTTCTTTTACTTCTTGTTCTTGCTTAAACAAATTGGCTTCTATTTCGTTTGGTGAAGATGTCTTCTTATTTTCCATACCTATTGGATTTAATTCGTCTGCTTCATGATTATATTTTTTTAGAGTTCCATTACCCTCTTCTAAACCGTTTAAATTTATAGTTATTTGATCTTCATCTATTTCTAAAGCTCTTCTTTTTTCTTCTTCTTTCTCACGAAGTCTACGTTCCCTTGCAGTTTCCTGTTTCGTTGGAACTATTTCTTGTTCCTCTATATCTCTTATTGTACTTCCTCTTAATTTCTTTGGTTCTCTTTCATACCTTTCATCTACATTATATCTTTCATCTCTATTATATCTTTCTTGCTTTTGATAACGTTCATCTCTATCATTTCTAGCTTCTTGCCTTAATGCTCTCCTTTCCTCTTTTCTTTCTTGCTTGCGTTCAACCATATTATCTATAATTCTTGCAATAATCTCTGAAGGTTTTATTGCAAACATAAATACTAAAATTATGACCGCAACTCCCAAGCATAATATTATAGTTCCTAATGTTCCCAGTAAATTAATAAGTGGCGTAGCTATAACTGTTCCAATTATTCCTCCACCTATATCTCGTGCACCATAATAATATGCTTCATCTATTATTTTCGAAAAATCATTACTAATTGATATTGTACCTGCTGATATTTGAAATACGCTCATAATTACGGCTATGCAAATTAAAAATATTCCATATTGCAATAACTTTGTATACAAGTAATCTTTTTTATCATATGCTAAATATATTGCTATTGCAAATGTACCAATTGGAATAATATATTTTATAATTCCCATTATTCCACCTAACATTGGACTTAGTGTTTCCCCTAAGAAACCTGATTTTGTATATATTAAAATGGCAAGTAAAAGACTTGCAATTATCATCCCAACAACTGCAATATCTATACTTACCTTTGGTTGTTTTTTTCTACCTCTCTTTGCCATTTTTGTGTCATTCCCTTCATATTATTTTTACGCTATTATGCTATTTAATTGTATCATTACACTTATTTAATTGCAACAAAAAAATTGAAAAAATATTATACATTATAACAAAATGTTTCTAAATAAATAATATATTAATATTTTGTAAAATATAAAAAAAGAGAACTAAACTTACTTTTAATTCTCCTTCTTTTTATATTATTTAATATTATTTTAATTCTTTCCTATTATTTTGAATTATTTGTAAAGCATTTTCTAGTGATGTTTCAATATTCTCTAAAATGCTATCTGCGTAGTCTTTTGTTCCTTTAGATATTTCTCTAGACATTTCATTAGCAGTTTCTATAATTTCAGCTTTTTGCTCATAAGCTTTTCTCGTTATTTCATGCTCATCTATCATGGAAATAATTCTATTTTCTGCTTCTTTTACTATATCATCTGCTTCTTTTTGTGCCTCGACTAATATACGTTGCCTCTCTTCCTTGACCCATTTTGCTTGTTTAAGTTCATCTGGCAATTTTATTCTTATTTCTTTAATAATTTCTAAAACTTCTTCCTTATCAACAACACTTTTTGATGAAAAAGGTATTGACTTACTATTTTCTAACATTTCCTCTATTGTTTCTAATAATGTAAATATTTCCATGACTAGCCCCTTTCGTGCAAGAATATTAATTTTACTCTCCCATATTTTCTTACATCTTTTATTTCTACTTTTAAATTTAATTCTTGTAACTCTTGTAACTCTCGATTTTCGTCATCTGTTTCTATAATAATTATTCCATCTTTTGAAAGTAAACCTATATTTAATATTCTTTTCAGTGAATCAATCGCTATATTTAATCTATATGGTGGATCTATAAATATAATGTCTAATTTTTCATCTTTAATCTGCTCTAAGCACTTTTTGTAGTCTTTATTTATTACAACACACTTTTCGCCAAAACCTGTTTTATTTATGTTTTGCTTTAAAATTTTTATCACTTCATATGATTTATCGCAAAATATACATTTTTTTGCTCCTCTGCTTATGCTTTCTAACCCTAAGGCACCACTTCCCGCAAATAAATCTAATACACAAGCATCATATATGTAAGTTTGAATTATACTAAATAATGGTTCTTTTACTCTGTCTAAAGTTGGTCTTGTAGATAAATTATCTATTGTACTTATTTTTGTTCCTCTAGCTAATCCACTTATTATTCTCAAGCTTTGTACTCCTTACTTTTAATATACTTATTTTATAACTTTTTAGCCATATGTCAATATTATTAATTGAAATGTAATATTTATTTAACTGAATTGTAATATGTTAACAATTCTGTAATATCTATAATAGTCTTCCATATTATACTATATCTTTTTGCGTTTTGCAATATTTTGATAAAACTTCTTTGCTCTTTTGCGCACATATCAGAGCTTAATATGAATTATAATATATTAGATTTAATAAAGTTCACACTATATATTAGTGTGAACTTTTATTTATCTATTCATCTTTATTTAAATCTTTTATAAGTTCTAATTGTGAAATTAATAGAGATTCCATTTTAGCTTTATAGACATCAAATTGTTGTTTAATCCCTTCTAACTCTTTCTTTTTTATTAATATTTCTTGTCCTAAATCATCAACTGATTTTCTAGCATTTACTTCTGCATCTTTTATTATTTGTTCTGCTTGTTGTTTTGCAACGTTTCTTACTTCCTCAGCAGTCGTTTGTGCTACTACCAAAGTATTTTGCAAAGTACTTTCCAAAGCTTTATAGTGCAATAAATCTTTTTCTAATTGTCCAACTTTTTCTTTTAACTCCGTACTTTGTTTATAAGCTTTTTCATAGTCTACTGTTAAATCATCTAAAAATTCATCTACTTCTTCTACACTATATCCATTCATCATTTGCTTCGAAAATTTTTTATTTTCTATATCTAATGGTGTTAACATATCCTTCACTCCTGCCTTTACAAATATATATTAGTTGTTTTTAAGCCAAGAAACTGATAGTTTACCTGGTAACTCTCCCCTAGCCATTTCATTTGTTATATCATAATTATATGGAGCTATTAAGAATATTGAATTTGATATTTTTTGCATATGACCATCTAATGCGTGCACAGCACCACTAACAACATCAACAATACGTCTAGCAATATCTTTATTTACATATTCTAGATTTACTATTATTGATTTTTTCTCTTTTAATAAATCACAAATTGTTTCTGATTGTTCAAAAGTTGTTGGCTGTGATATTACCATTTTTACTTGTTGTTGAGATGGCATATTTACTACTTTTGAATTTGAACGTTTATTCCAAAAGCCCCTTCCTTCTTCCTCTTCATCTTCTTGTTCTTCAACTTCTTCTGTATCTTCTACATCATATTCCTCTTCATCATCTTCTTGTTCCATACCTATAAAATCCATTAATTTACTCATTATAGCTCCTGACATCTATAAAACCTCCTAAATATTTTCCTTTGTATTTTAACTGCTATTAGTATCTAACTTTTTTTTCAAGTTGTCAAGTATTTTTTATATTGTAATCATAATTTAATATTTGTGTAATGTTTTTGTAATATTTATAATAATATTTCATCATACATTGCTATTTTCCTCATTAAAGTTGTTTGATCAACTTGCACGCCCTTTTCTATTAATTCTTTATAATCTGTATAGTTTTCTATAATAGCGTAATTTTCATTTTGTTTTAATACTTTAACATATATTTTATCTGTATAGTTAGCTCTTTTCCTTATAACATACACTAAATCCTCATTTTCATATTTTAAGGCTGAATTTGGAATTTTTAAACCTGTACTATTCCACCATATTACATCCACCGAAATTTTTCTGTAATTAATCAACTCTTCAATATATTTATCTATCTTAAATATTATTAAAATTTCATTTGGACTCTCCTTAGAAGTGTATTCAATCTCTGCTGTTACTTCCTGAGAATTGTATAACCTTAAAACTACTTTCTCTCCAACTACAGAATTTATAGCATTTTCAGAACTTAACACACAGGCTATATAACAATTAAAATTATCGATTATTTTCCCGCCTTCTTCGCTTGTACTAACTATTTGTCCTGTTTTTAAGTTCAAACTTTCCAATGTATCTTTGGTTATTTTACTAAAATCTGTTGGGCTTAATATTTCTTCTAAACCATCTACTCTATAAGAAACTACTCCTGCTTTAGATGCTTTTACATATTCAGAGCCAGTATTTAAAGTATTCTCATAGTTATTTCTTTCTTCTATTAAACTTTTTAAATATGAACCTGCTGGGCTTAAATTCCCTGCTATTTTAGCTTTTTTGGTTATGTACTCATTTATTTCTTTTTTGTATTCTGATATTTTCTCTAAATTATTTAATTCATACACTGAGTTCAATTTTTCTTGTATTTGATTATCTAATAATTTTATATCACTTCCAGGTATATTGCCTTCATTACTCCATGCCTCTTGAATTTTTATGTCTAATTCTTTTATTTTGTTTAATAAATCTTCTTCGCCAGATGTATAATATCTAAAAATTGCCTCTCCCTTTGAAACTCTTTCACCTTCAGATTTTATTTTTGACATTCCATTTTTATAATTCTGTCCTATTACCACTTCTTCGTCTCTTATTATATATCCTTGAGTTTCTTCTTCCAAAGATATTTTCCCATTTTCAACTAAAAAAGTATCTGTTGGATTTTTTATCAATTCAAATATAGCATTAACAAAATATGCTAAAATTGCTGTAGCTATTACTAAGGTTATTCCCATTCCTATTATTTTCTTATGTTTTTCCACTTTTAGCTCCTTTCATTCTATAAAATAAAGTGAATTCAGCTTTTAATATATAATTACTTTTTAGTTTCTTCCAATATAATATCAATATTCTTTTCTACTTTTTCCATTCCATCTAGCCAAACAATTTCCTTATTTTTTCTAAACCATGTTAACTGTCTTTTTGCATATCTTCTTGATTCTCTTTTTATTTTTTCTATCATTTCATCCTTTGTTATTTTTCCTTCTATATATTCTATTACTTCTTTGTATCCTAGTCCTTGTATTGCTGTTGGCATATTTTTATATTTAGTATATAAACTTTGTACTTCTTCTACAAGTCCATTTTTAATCATTATATCAACTCTTTTATTTATTCTATCATAAAAAATTTCTCTTTCCATTGTTATAGCAAAAATTTTATAATCATATTCAGGTTCTTTTCTAGAAGCCAGCTCCAGTTCAGTTTTTGTTTTTCCTGTTTGTTTATATAATTCTAATACCCTTAATATTCTCTTACTATCATTCTCGCTAATTTTTTCCATAGCCTTTTCATCTATTTTTTTTGCCATTTCATATAAATACTGTAGACCATTTTCATCTGCAACTCTTTGAAGTTCTTTTCTATATTCTAAATCTGTTTCTATTTGAGGATAATCTATTTCATATATAAGTGAATCTATATATAATCCTGTACCTCCCACCACTATAGGCATTTTCCCTTTTTCTATTATCTCTTTTATTGCAATTTTAGCATCACGCTTATAATCTGCAACACTATATCTTGTTTCAGGGCTAACAAAATCTATTAAATAATGTTTTATTCCTTGCATTTCTAATATATCCGGCTTTGCAGTTCCTATATTCATTTCTTTATATATTTGCATTGAATCAGCTGAGACTATTTCTCCATTAATTTTTTTTGCTAGTTCAATTGATAGACTGGTTTTCCCAGATGCTGTAGGTCCACCGATTACTATTACCTTATGCTTCTCCATAAAAGTTTCTTTCCTTTCTTATAAAAAGGTCTTTATTCTTATATTATTTGTAAAATAAAACTTTGCAAGTATTGGAATGTCAAAAACTCTACAATTAAAATTACAATTTCAAATAATGACATTAAAATACATCTATTTAAAAATTTATTTTTTGCTAATTTTTTCTTTTTAAATTTATAATAAGAACTTGATATAAATGGTATTGTTAAAATAAAGTTTATTGGCACAAGCATATAAACCGCATACTGTCCATTTTCTGTAGTAGCTACTGAATTCATACTATTGGAAATCCAATATACCAGCGTAACTAAAATATAATGAATTGCTAAACATACTGCAATAAATATAAGTTTTTCTTTTTGCGGTAGTTTTTTTATAAATTGATATGATACTAACACTGATATAACATTTAATAATATAATTAACCCCAATAATAATATATTCATAACTAATTCCTTCTTTTTTTACTATTTTCTTGAAAATTTTTTCTCTATATCTGTTTTTGTCATTTTTATAGCTGTTGGTCTTCCATGTGGACATGTAAATGGATTTGGTAACTTTAATAGCTTGTCCATTAAACTATTTACTTCTTGTTCTGTTAAAGCCATATTAGCTTTTACTGCTGCCTTACATGCAACTGTAGCTATAAATTTTTCTTCTATTTCTTGTTTTGCTGTTCTTGCAACTGTATTTATCTCATCTAATGTTTCTAAAAATAAATCTTTTGTATTTAAATCTATACAAATATTTGGAACTCCCGTTAACTTTATAGTATTTTCCCCAAATTCTTCTAATTCAAAACCTGCTTTTTTAAACATTTCCATATTATCTTTGGCTATATCCATTTCTTTATTTGTTAAAGTAATTACATCTGGTAATAACATTAATTGAGAATCCTTTGGTCCGTTACTATAATAATTTTCTTTTACTTTTTCATATAATATCCTTTCATGCGCTGCGTGCTGGTCTATAATATACATTTCATTATCCATTTCAATTATTATATAAGTAGAAAAAGCTATTCCTATAAACTTATATACAGGTTTATTAAATTCCTCTTTTCCTTCAAATACAGAAACATTATCAATTTCTGTTACTGTTTGTAAATTCATCTTTTCTTCTTCATTTTGCTTTTCCTCATTTTTTACTAAAGGTTTCCCAAAAATTGATTCATACATACTTTCAAAATTATTATTATACTCATTTTTGCTATTCATATTTTCCTTAATTTCTTGATATGTTAAAGGATATGAAGTTACACTTTTTTCTTGCTTATTATCAATTTCTTCTTTTAATTTATTTATATCTATTACCTGTGTTTTTTCTAATTTATCAGTATTTTGTGCATTAGATATTTCTTCATTCATCTCTGTATTATTCATTGCTTGATTTACATCTGTATTTAAATTTTTAATCAAATTTCCATATTTTTCTGATTCTTCTTGTAATAATTTATCAGATTTTTTTAATGTTTCATCAGATATTACTGGTATTCTAGCTGTATTCCTACTATTAAATATTTCTTCTACGAAATTTTCTTTTTCTTCTTTTGGCTCTTCTGCTTTATTTCTGAATCTTTGAAATAAACCTATTTTTTCATTTTGTTCATCTTTATTAGTATATATTATATTCTCTTTTGGTAAATCTTCCTTTTCCTGTGTTTCTGCAACTAAATCTCCCTTTAGAAGGGTATCTTTTATTGCATGATATATTGCTTTAAATATTTTGTTTTCATCCTCAAACCTGACTTCTAATTTTGCAGGATGCACATTAATGTCTACTTTTTTAGGATTTAATTCGACATTCAAAATTAAAAATCCAAATTTTCCTACTGTAATCATTCCTTTAAAGGCTTGTTCTGCACCACTAGCAAGTACCTTATCTCTTATGTATCTTTTATTTACAAAAAATAATTGGTTTGCTCTATTAGATCTAGCTATTGATGGCTTTCCTACCACTCCTGATATTTTTATATCTTCATACATATAATTTACGTCTAATATATTTTCTGCAACATCTTTTCCATATATGTTATAAACTACAGTTTTCATATCACCATTTCCAGAAGTTTGTATAACTGTTTTTCCTCCACTTACTAGTTTTATCGCTATATTAGGGTTTATTAACGCTATTCTAGTTACAACATCTTCAATATATCCTGCTTCTGTAAAGTCTTTCTTTAAGAATTTATATCTTACTGGTGTATTATAAAATAAATTTTCTACAGTAATAATTGTTCCACTTTGGCAACCTTCCTCATGCTTATCTATAATATTTCCACCTTCTACTATAATTTTATACCCTATATCACTTTCTCTTGTTTTTGAAATCATTTCTACTTTTGCAATAGCTGCTATACTAGCTAAAGCTTCTCCTCTGAACCCCATAGACTTTACACTTTCCAAATCATCTGCAGTTCTTATTTTACTTGTCGCATGTCTTTCAAATGCTATTTCCATGTCATCTTGCATGATTCCTTTTCCATTATCTGTTATGCGAATATATGAAATTCCTCCATTTTTTACTTCTATATTTATATTAGTTGCTCCTGCATCTATTGAATTTTCTACTAACTCTTTTACAACAGATGCTGGTCTTTCTATAACCTCGCCTGCTGCTATTTTATTTATTGTTAATTCATCTAATAAAACTATATTTCCCATCAAACTTCCTCCATTTTTACTCCTATGTTTTTCCAGCTAAATTATATCACTATTGTTTTTATTTTGTAAAGTAAAAAAGTAAGTTACTTTTCATACTTGTATTTAAAATTTTAATTGGTTAGTTGCATTTTCTACTGTAACACTTTTTCAAAAAAAGAATAATATATACCATACTAAAGAACAAAGAAAAAAGTTCTATATAGGGAGGTACATTAAAATGGGTAATTCTTGCTGTTCATGTAATAGTGAAATACTTTGGTTTATTATCTTATTTTTATTACTGTTCTGTGGCTGTGGCAACAGAGGTTGTGGATGTAACTAAAGTTATTAGTGGCAACTACTTAAAAAATAGTATATTTTGAAAGGAGGGAAATAATATGCCAGAGAATAGAAATTGTGGATGTGGCGGTTTCGGTTTTGGAGGAGACTGCATTTGGATTATCATAGTTTTAATATTAATATTCTGCTGTTGTGGAGGTAATAACAACAACTGTGGATGTTGTTAATTATTAAGTTATTTGCATAGCAAAAGCCACCCTAAATTAGGGTGGCTTTGCTTAAGTCCATTATCTTATCCATCGCCCATAATTATCCATCCAATAATTCTCGATGTATTCATTACGGGCTACATTACCGTCTGGCTTGATATAATACGAATACCCTTTATAATCAAACCAGCCATACTTCAATCTACCACTTGCGTCAAACGGATATGGCAATCCATTAATTACCATAATGGTATCGGATACCATGTTTCCATTGGCATCAAAGTAATACCAATAGGATGTCCAACTGGCCCGATACGTAAACTTCCATCCGTTTCGTATCATTTTACCACTCTCGTCCAGATAGCGATTTCCTTGCCATTTGTTAGTGACCATTCCGTCATATCCAACATAATAGTCTCCAACAAACTGGTTTTTCACTTCCCTTCCGGAATTGTCGTAGTAAAACCATGTCTTCCCACTAAGGACCCATCCTTTTGCCATTGAGCCCTCAACGTTAATACCATCATTTGGATAGAAATAGTACGTATTTCCATTCCAATTCTGCCGCCCTGTAAGCATTTTTCCATCCTTATCGAACAGATAATACCTACCGTTTATCTGGTACATTCCGTTAGTAACTAATCTTCCGTTACTTCCGTAAAAGTACCATATTCCTCCTCTTTGCACCCAGTAGTTAACCCCAGTTGTTGTATTGTAATTTGGAGGATTGGGTAAATCTGGATAATTATCCCAATAGTAGTCATCCCAATAGTCATAATCGTCCCAATCAGATTTATCATAATACAGGTCTTCTGAATAGTCTGACCATGCACTATCGGTTAAATACGAGCTACTTGAGCACGCTTTTACTCGGAACTTATTATCCCTTTTGTTGCGAAGATATTGATTCAAATTTACAATCGTATCGTTCACTGTAATATCATTACTATTTATACGAACGATATAATACTCTGCATTATCAACTTCGTCCCAAGAAGCAATTCCGTAATCCTCCTCCCAGTATAAACCAGTTGGAGTATCCAGCGTCCCCTTTGTAACCTTGGAGCACTCGATTTCGACCTTAACGGTCGAACTGTTCACACGCCAGCCATCCCAGAATTTTCCTCCTGTGATGGAATACTGTGACTTACTAGAGAAGTCATTATAAAATACATATCCTGTCTTTGCTGTTACCGTTACAGTAACTATCGGCTTTTCTCCAGCCCAGTAGTTCTGACTATCATATGAGACGTCATATTCCTCTGAGTGTGAGGATTTTGCCGTAATGCTCCTTATTTCGCCAGTGTTACTCTGTGTTACCTGAAGATAAATCTTCTTGAGCTCTTTCGGCTCTGCCGCCTTCGTTTCCGTTGCCATAGCAGTCATGGCAAACGAAAACATCATCACAACCATTGTGATTGTTGCTAAGAATTTCCGTCCTTTCATAATGGACCTCCTTTTTTGTTTTGGTTTGCCTTAACAAGGCAAAAATTCCTATAAGTTGTCACTTTTTATTTTAACATATTTTGTATCTTATGTCAATTTTTTTTCGAGTAGAGAATAAATAATTATTTTATTTATTCCCTCTCACACCACCGTACGTGCCGTTCGGCATACGGCGGTTCA
>CANQSP010000035.1 GCA_947626555.1 uncultured Clostridia bacterium
CTTCTGGTGTTGAATCTAATGCTGTATGAACCTTATTTACAGGTCCTAAATTTGTTTTCCATCCATAAGATTGACTATGAGCACGATATGTCAAACTTACTTCACTACTACCGCTTGCTGCTAATGCTTTAGTTGGTATTACTGCTAATGCAGATAATAACATTACAGCAACTAATGCGATAACTAAACTGCTTCTTAAAAATTTACTATTAATTTTCATTTAATTAACTCCTCCCTTTATTATAGATTTTTAGAATAGCAATTCTGTATAAGTTTATATCACTTGTATAAATTTTTGTCAATACTATTTTTAACATTTTTCATCTTTTTTTTCAAAATTTTCTTTTTACGGAAATGCGACTTACAATACAGTTAAGAGTGACTTTTTCAAAGTCATTCAGACTACTATCCAAAATAAATAACCTTTAATTTTAAAGGTTATTTTCAACTCTTAGTCTATTTTATGCTATATCTGCATCAATAATTACTATATTATACTAATAAAAAATCACTACGGCTACTCTACTTTTCTCTTATTTTTTTGTTTAACATAATACGTATATTTACCTATTTGTTCCATATAAATATGAATTTAAGTCGAATTCTTCTAGTGTTTCAGGATTTCCATAATCAACTCCATAGGTTTCAACGCTTACACTTTCAATAATTGGAGGATTAAGTGGTCTATCATTTACATCTACTTCTATTTTTTCTATCTTCTCCACTATTTCTATACCTGAAATAACTTCTCCAAAAGCAGCATATTTTTTGTCTAGGCTAGGATTATCATCTGTCATTATAAAGAACTGTGAAGATGCTGAATCATAACCTTTCTTTGCCACTTCATCGCCAAGTCCATATGAAGAATAGTCTGCTCTCGCCATTGAAATAACTCCTTTTTTATGTGATAAAGTATTTTTTGTATAACCATTTATTTCAAATTCGCCAGGAATACAATATTCTTTATCTGCATCAGAACCTTTTTTTACTGAACTATTAATTGCACTTAATGTAGCATTTCCTGTTCCATTTCCTTTTTGATCTCCACCTTGAATTACAAAATCTTCTACAACTCTATGAAAAATTAATCCATTGTAAAATCCATTATTTGCTAATGCTATAAAATTCTTTACTGTGTTTGGCGCTATATCTGGATATAGCTCAATTTTTATTGTACCATAATCTTTTATTTTCATTGTAGCAACAGGATTTTGTCCTTCTTCAGGTAATTTTTCCGCAACTGTTGTATTGCCACTGCTTACTGCATTTACACTATTTTCATCCACTGTATTACTATTTACAGTATCAACATTATTCTCTTCATCGGTATTAGATGTATTGTCTAATTCATTTCCCTGCATTGTATTTTCTACCTGCTTATTGTTTTCTTTTCCTTGAATAGCGTTTATTGAATTTCCTATTATAATTGCTACTATAGCAATTATTGCTATTGCAATTATTATCCCTACTATGACTAAATTTTTCTTTTTACTTTGAACATTATCTGACATTTTTCTTCCTCCTAATATATTTTAATTAATAAGTGTATGTTATCATATCTCCTTTTAATTATCAATATATACTAGGGATTTTCTTTAAAGTAAAAATAAACCACATTATATTTTCTGCCTTATCTTCCCATTAAAGGAAATTATATATTATTTTCTTACATTAACCCCAATAATACCGCCTAAAACTCCTGCTATAATACCTGCTATAATCATAATAGTAGAATATACGTTTAATGCAAATCCTGAGCCTGTCAAACTAGATGCAAAATAAATTAATAGTACATATATTAGCCCAACTACACCACCATTTATTAACCCCATCTTTTTTATTTTCATAGTACTAATGCCACTACCTATTAATATACTAATTGCTGTAATAACTATTATAACTGGTTTTATTGTTTCTTCTCCTACATCTGTATATGTTAATATTGTCGCAAAAATTAATAAACCAACTAAAGTAATAATTATTGCCACAAAACTTCCTTTTAATATATTAATAATATTTTTACCTAACAATTCTTTATCTATGTTTTCCATATAAACCACATTCCTTTCCATTAAGAATTATTAATCTTATGAAAAAATATCTATAAAAAAATAACCTCCTTTATATAAATATTATTCGGAGATTATTCTTTTAGAACTCTTTAAATTTTATTAATTAGTTGTTGGTTGTTATTGAATTCAATGTATTATTTGCTTGCTCTGTTTTTTTATCTTCTGTAGTATTAGTAATGGAATCAGTAACGGTATTTGTAATGGTATTAGTAGGATTTTCATCATTATCTACGATTGTTCCTGTTGATGAGTTTCTTCTAATATAATCTATAACATCATAATCTGTACCATTATTAACCATTATATATTCTTCCCTACCACCAGATATTACCGAATATATTGTTTCTATTGCTAATGGAACTAATTCTCTTCCCAATGAATTTACTACTGTATAGAATTTTTGTTTTTTATTGTTTTCTAATTGTAATTCTTTTGCCAAAACTATTCCTTCTACTTCTGGTATTGTAATAACATTTCTTGCAGATTTATTTTTGCTTGTTCCTACAACACATCCTAATGAATCATATTCAATAGGAACTATTAAGTTTCCTGTCTTATCATATATGCCCCATTTATTACCTTGCCTTACAGGAATGCAGTTATCATATAATAAATATTTATTTTTTATTTCACTATCAGAAAAATTTTTAAGATCTATTCCTATTTCATCATATTCTAAATATATTAATATTTTACCATTTCTTTCAATTATACCTTGCTTTTTATTATTAGTTGCCAAATATAAATTCAAATCTCTATCAATTTGTTTTAATCCATCATATTGTGGTGCCACTTTCGTTTCACCTTTAGCTGTTATTATTCCTACTTTTTTATTAGAAGTTTTTACTATAAATTCCTGAGTACTCTCCACAAACTTTATTTCATCATACTTTGGTCCTACTATATCTTTTCCATCAGTTAGTGAAAAAACTCCAAATTGCTTGCCATTTCCTGTATCCTCACTAATTATTAACATATTATATAATAGTGCTTTTTGATTTTCAAAGCTATTTTTTATATTTGCGTTTTTATATGCTTTTGTATATAACTTTACTAAATATGGTAATGAATATACTTGTATTTCATTTTTTTCTTGATTATATTCAATCCTTGCGTTACAAGCTATTCCAATTCCCTCATATGCTACATATAATTTATTTTCTATATATCTTACTGGTTCATCTATTGTAAAGTATTCGTAATCATCTTGATTATTCTGCCTTGTTTTATATATTCTACTAGAATCCATCTCAAAAGAAGCTACTTCTTGAGAATTCTGTATATAACATTTGGTTGTATCTTCTGAAAATTGTGCAGAGCTTCCATATCCACCATTAAAAGCAGTATAATCTAAAAGAGGTGCAAAGTCTTTTATTGAAATATATACTTCATTATCTTCAAAAATAAATAAATCTTCTGGAAAGTTAGATACTGCTACACCATCTATTGTAAATTTAAATTGTTTAGAATCCATATAAGCTATGGTAATTACTAATGCTATACTTATAACAAATAATATTGATACTACAATAAGTATCCCAATTATTAGTTTTTTATTATTTTTTTGATTATCTGGTATTTCTGTTCCTATTATTTCCATATTCACAACTCCTCTTATGTTATTTTTATTATTTTATAAATTATATTTTATAATATTTTTTATAAAACTCTTTTGCAAAATTTCCTAAATTGTCATTCTCTATTTCTATTTTAACTCTTTCCATTAAACTAGTCAAGAACCTTAGATTATGAAGTGATAATAATCTATCACCTAATATTTCATTAGTTTTTACTAAATGCCTTAAATAAGCTCTTGTATAATTTTTGCAAGTATAACAGTCGCATTCTGGATCTAATGGTGAAAAATCTCTTTCATAAGTTGCATTTCTTACAACTACTTTTCCATTCCATGTCATTGCCGTTCCATTCCTTGCTATTCTAGTTGGAAGTACACAGTCACACATATCAATTCCTGCTAATACCGCCTCTATTAAGTAATCTGGAGTTCCTACTCCCATTAAATATCTTGGTTTATTTTTTGGCATTAATGGAGTAGTATATTGTAATATATCTAAGAACTCTTCTTTTGGTTCCCCTACGCTAATGCCCCCTATTGCATAACCTGGAAAATCTAAATCTATTAAATCCTCTGTACTTTTCTTCCTTAAGTCTTTAAAAAATCCACCTTGTATTATTCCAAATAAAGATTGAGTATCAGTACTTTTATGTGCTTTTTTACATCTTATCGCCCATCTAGTTGTTCTTTCCATAGAATCTTTTGTATATTCATATGTAGCCCCATGCTCAACACATTCATCAAATGACATTATTATATCTGCTCCCAAAGCTTCTTCTATTTCCATTACTTTCTCTGGTGAAAAGAAGTGCTTACTTCCATCTAAATGAGACTTAAATTCTACTCCATCTTCAGATATTGTACGTAAATCACTTAGACTAAAAACTTGAAATCCTCCACAATCTGTAAGAATAGGTCTGTCCCATCTCATAAAATTATGTAATCCTCCAGCCTCTTTTACAAGTTCATGACCTGGTCTTAAATATAAATGATATGTATTCGCTAATATTATTTCTGCTTTTACATCATTTTTTAATTCTTCTGGTGTCAATGATTTTACTGTTGCTTGTGTCCCAACTGGCATAAATACTGGCGTTTGTATATCTCCATGTGGAGTATGTATTATTCCTCTTCTTGCTCCCGTTTGCTTACATTCATGTAATAATTCATATGTTACTGCTGTTTTCATGAATATCTCCTTCAGCTAAACTAATAGGGACGGGGTTAAATAGTTTAGCACTAATTTAATTTTAAGTTAAACTATTAGGGACGGGGTTAAATAGTTTAACCAAAGATTTATTTTTCTTGCAAAACATTAGTATTATGTATTAATGTTTTACAGTATAACAATTTCATGGTTAAACTATTTAACCCCGTCCCTAATAGTTTAACTGGTATTTTATACATTATTGATGTGCTAAACTATTTAACCCCGTCCCTATTAGTTTAGCTAATCAGCATTGCATCTCCAAAACTAAAAAATCTATATTTTTCTTCTACTGCATGCTTATATGCTTCCATAATATAATCTTTTCCTGCTAGTGCAGAAACTAACATTATTAATGTTGACTCAGGTAAGTGGAAATTAGTAATTAATGCATCTATACACTTAAATTTATAACCTGGATAAATAAAAATCTTTGTATCAGCTTCTACTTCTTTAACCATTCCATTTTCATCTGAAATTGATTCTAATACTCTACAAGAAGTAGTTCCTACAGCAATAATTCTTCCACCATTCTTCCTTGTATTATTAATTTTATCCACATCTTCTTTTTTTATGTAGAAATGTTCACTATGCATATCATGTGCTTCTACTGTTTCTTCCTTTACTGGTCTAAATGTACCTATTCCTACATGTAAAGTTACATTTGCAATTTCAACACCTTTTTGTTTAATCTTTTCTAATAATTCTTCAGTAAAGTGTAACCCTGCTGTTGGTGCTGCGCTAGAACCTTCATACTTTGCATATACAGTTTGATATCTATCTTTATCTTTTAATCTTTCTTTTATATATGGCGGCAATGGCATTAATCCTATTTTATCTAAAATTTCATTAAAAATACCATCATATTCAAATTTTACATTCCTATTACCATCATCCATTTTTTCTAATATTTCTGCCTTTAAAATTCCTTCTCCAAAAGAAACTCTTGTACCAGGTAACAATTTTTTCCCTGGTCTTACCATTACTTCCCAAATATCTCCATCTATTCTTTTTAATAATAAAAATTCAACATTTGCTCCTGTTTCTTCTTTGACACCATATAATCTCGCTGGTATTACTTTAGTATTATTTCTAACTAAACAATCACCAGGTTTTAAATAGTCTAATATGTCTTTAAATTTTTTATCTTCTATTGTTTTATTTTGTCTGTTTAGTACCATAAGCCTAGACTCATCTCTATTTTTTATTGGTACTTGTGCTATTAGTTCTTTTGGTAAATCATAATTAAAATCTGATACTTTCATATTTTGCTCTTCTTTCAACTTTATTTAGGTTTGAAGGTTTCCTATTCCTGTGTCATCTATTGTTTCATTAGTGTTATCTTGATTATTTGAGTTGCTAAACATCTTAATTAACTTGCTAAACATTATGCCTATTTCTTCAAAAATATTTGCTGGTTCTTTTAAATATGGAAGTTCAATTGATAAATTAAAATCTGTTAATTTTGCTGGTTTTTTAGTAAATATTTCTGGATTTAATCCAATTCTTCCACTAGAAGAACTTATTTCACAATTCAAATAATCCTTATACCATTGTTTTAAACCTACTAATTTTTGATCAGTATATCCATAATAATCATAAGAGTGCAATTCTGGAACTTCATACCCATATTCTTCAGAATTTCTCTCTAAAGTATGTAAAAATTCATGTATAAATACTTCTTCTGGAAATGTATTTATTCTTGTATCATACTTATAAATATAGTTATTTGACTCATTTGGAAGTCTTATGTTAGAGAATCCAATACCTCTATATTGCATACCACCAAGTCCAATCCAATCATTTACTGGTATAGCATTTTGACTATTTATATCACCTGTTCTAAAGGCTATAAATATGTGATCATATTTTCCTTGGTTTATATATGTATCTAACGCTTCTCGAACGTCCATAGGAGATACATAATATCCATTTTCTTTATCATAAGACATTGTCGTTATTTCTTTGTTTACTTCTTTTACTTCATATTTAGCATTTATTTTCCCTTTTGATAATTCAGACAAAGAACTTTTAAATCTTTCTATGCATGCTTTCATATCTTGCTTATCTTCTTCGGATAAATGCAATTTTATATTTTGGTCTCCACTATCATAAGGTATATTTACATTGACATTATCAAAAAGTAAGCATAAAAAATTCCACGTGTTTGAAGTATCTGCACTTCCAGATTCTATTGTAAAATCTGAAAACCAAGCTGTACCTTTTGAATTTCCTGCATATCCTCCTAGTCTAAAACCTACTTCAACCATTGTCTTATCTTTTGAATTAAATACAAAATCTAGTTTTGTCCAATCTGTTGTTCCTGTTATATCTACAGATTTTTCCATAGTTCTATTCAAACATATATGAGCTCCTGAGTCTGTTCCCTCAGTTTCATTTTCTACATTTTCAGTCTTTACCATACAAGTAACCTTATATACGGTATTTGGTGATACAGGTATTTCTTTATAAAACATAGCATCATTATATTGTTCACTATGTATTTTATAACTATTCGACTCAGAGTATTTTACTTTGCTATCTCTTTCAAATTCGGAAATTCCCCTATTATATTCTGCTTTTACATAATCATTAAAATTATATTTAGAATAAATTAAATAAGCTACTACTAAACTAGCTATAATAAATACTAATGTTAATATTTTACCTATTATTTTTAATACTTTTCTTGCGTTCATATAACTTCCCCTTTTAATACAATCTTATAATATTATACTAAACTTTTAAATTATACACAATAGCTAATTTTACTTTTATTTTAAATTTTTAATTAAAATATTACTCTTATACTACATGAGAGTTATTGAATTATGCTTTGATAATATTAATTTTAAAATTTAATTATTGACATTTGTCTCAAATTTATATAAAAAGCATTATTAAAGAGCCTATATTTTTTATATGGCTCTTTATATGTAACTTAACTTTATTTATTTTATATCTTTATTCTTTCTATATTGATACATAGCTATTGCACCACTTATTATAACAATGGCAATTGCTACAAATATGAACATATTTTCTCCTGTTTGTGGTATTGTTCCTGATGCCAAAGTATTATCTTTTCCATTATTCGTTCCATTTCCAGTAGCTGTATTTCCTTTATTTGCGCCACTTCCTGTATTGTTGTTACCATTATTGTTGTTACCATTATTTGTGTTTCCATTATTTGTGCTTCCGTTATTAGTATTTCCATTATTATTGTTTCCACCATTGTTATTACCTGAATCAGTTGATTTTGCAACTACAGTAACAGTACAATTTGCTTTTTTGTTTCCATCTTGAGAAGTTACTGTAATAATTGTAGAACCAATCTTTTTTGGAGTTACTTTTCCAGCATTGTCAACAGTTGCAACAGATTCGTCACTTGAATTCCATGTTACAATTTTATTTGTTGTATTCTCAGGCTTAAATGTAGGATTAAGAGTTAATGTTTCTCCCATTTTCACTTGTGCTGTTTTTGGTAAAGAAATACTATCTAAGGCAATTTCTGGTTGTAAATTATCAACCAATATATATCCATACAAATCCTTTATATTATTACCTGCTAAATAAATCCACATATAATATAATCCATAATCTGGAGCATTTATTTGGTGCTCTGGACATCCATATCCAACTGAATCAGTTCCTCCATAACCATTCCAATAATTCCATGTTGTCCAATTAGAAGTAGGTGATTTTGTTTTCAATAATGGCTTTAATTCATTAAAATCTCCATTTTTTGCTTTTATTTCTTTATATTTTGATATAACTTTTTCATCTGATATCTTTTCATATTGAAAGTATGCCTTACTATTGCCAGCAGTCCAACAATTAATATTAATACTTTGTCCCTGTGAAGAACCAAATTCTTTTCCATTATTTAATACAGTAAAATTTGTTATATTTAAATATGGAATTGTTAAATCTATAGGATGATGATCTACAACCAATGTTTCTGGTTCATTTTTATCTCTAATTGTAATATATCCTGTATCAACAGCTGTAATTACATCTGTAAATTCTCTTGTACCTCCTGAAATATTAACAGTTGCATCTGTCTCAGAATATTCTGTAATTAAATGCCATTTTTCAACTTGTGCTGCTTTTGTTTTAGTAATACCAAATTCATATTCGTGAGTTGCATCTAATTTCAAGCCTTTAAAAATATACTTTGCACTTCCATTATTGCCATACACTTCTTTTGTTACTTCAATTGCAGCATTTGATAAATTTGGAATTAATAATACTAATAAACTTACAATTAAAACCATAATTAAAACTTTTGTTTTCTTCATTTCTTTTTCCTTCTTTCTTACAATTAATTATATAATAATAAAATTATATATCTTTGTTTCTTCTATAATTTACCATCGCAACAATACCAATAGCTGATATAATTGCTAGTATTGAAATTATAGCAATACTCTCACCAGTTTGTGGAATAGCCCCTGGAGCCACTGTATTATCGTTTACAGTATTTGATTCATTATTGTTGCCTCCAGATATATTATTTCCAGCTATATTTCCACTTGGTGTATCACCACTTGTATTAGTGTTAACATTAGGAACGTCTCCACTTTGTTTTTTAGTTGTTAATTTTATTTGTGGACTATCCTCTAATGTAACTGTATATTGTTTTTTATTATTATCTTCATATGTTAAAACTACTTTTTCATTTGTAGATATTGTTTTTTCTAATAATTCTGCATTATTCATGTCTTTCAACTTTAATTTGTACTTTACTGTTGCTTCTTTTTGATCATTTAAAGTACCAATATCCCATGTTATAGTATTATCTTTTTCATCTATTTTTTCAGATATTTTTCCATTACTAGCTTTACCTTCGTATTCAAACGTAAAATTATCTATTACATCTTGAGGAAAATAATCAACTATTTTTACATTATTAATAGGATTACTTATTTGGCTTGATACATCACTAAAAATATCCTTTGTTATTATTTCATTTACATTTACACCACTAGCCAAATAATATTTATCTGGTACTGAGTTTCCTGGTACTCCAAATACTCTTTCTGCTGCTTTCAAATTATCTTCTAAAGAACCATATCGTCCACCCCAAACACTTTCTCCATTTTTATCTACATCTGTTTCGTCCATTCCTGTTAACATAGCTATTGTATATATTCCACTTTGTTTTACATCAATTATTGCTTGCTTTGTTATATCTTGAACTTCCTTTGCATCATCTGTTGTAACATCATCACTAGAACCTTTTCCAATAGTCGTTGAATTTGGAATTCCATCAGTTAATAAAATTATTATCTTATTTTTTACATCAGCAGAAAAATTCTTTTGTGCTTTTTTTAATCCTGCATCTATATTGGTTCCTCCTAAAGACCAAGATGAACCAAGTTTACCATTTAGTGTTGAAATAACACGTTCTTTACTATCTGTTAATTGTCTCTCTATAATTGCATCATATTCTGATCTGGTTGTACCATCAAATGTTATTACACCAACTTTTACATTTGTTGAATTATCATATATTGCTCCCACTAAATTTATTGCACTGTTTACTATAAGTTCTTTTCTTGTTTTTCCTGAATCCGTCACAAATTCCATACTTGGCGAATCATCTAATACTATAAAAATTTCTGTAGCATCTGTTATTTGAGTTTTATCCTTTGTGTTTGCTAATTTTAGTTCAATAGTAGCTTCTCCTTTTTCTGGATTAGATGAAACTATTGTTTTTGATATATATCCTTGCTCATTTTCTAGATTTTTAGTTGTACTTGCCTCTTTTATTACTTCTAAAACATTAGTAGTTGTTGCATTAACATTATTACTTATCAAAATTAATATTAATAGCATAATTATTGCAAAAAACTTTTTAATTTTCATATTTTCCCCCATATACTTCTTTTATTTAATATCTATATTCTTTCTATATTTATACATTGATATTATTCCTATTATTAATATAATTGTAATTCCTCCAAATAAAATAATACTCTCTCCTGTTTGTGGAATAACTCCTGGTGCTACTGTATTATCATTTCCAGTATTTGATCCATTATTGTTGCCCCCTGTTATATTATTGCCAGTTATATTTCCACTTGGTGTATCACCACTTGTATTAGTATTAACATTAGGAATATCTCCACTTTGCTTTTTAGCTACTAACTTTATTTGTGGGCTATCCGCTAAGTTTGCCGTTTTCTGCTTACTATTATAATCTACATATGTGCATTCAACCTTTTCGTTTGTTGATATAATTTTATCAATTAAGTCTGAATTTTGCATATTATTTATTTTCATTGTATATTCTAAAACTTTTTTCTGCCCTGAAACTAAATTTCCCATATTCCATTTTATATATCTGTCCGTCTTTAAATTAGTTGTATCAACTTCGTTTTTATTATTTTCTGAAATTGTTATCGTAAAATTATCTACAATATCTTTTGGAAAATAGTCTTTTACTTCAACACTTTGCATATCTTTACCTATTTCTTCCATAATATCAACAAATATATTTTCTGTAACTATTTTTTCAAGACTTTCATTATCCAAGCTATACATTTTTCCATATGTTGGATTTTCTAAGGTTCCATATAATTCTTTTACATATGGACTTCCGTCAAAATCTAATGTTTTTTCTCCTGTATTCATGTTATACCATGTTTCATCAAAACTAGTATCATCTGGTCTCAATAAAATAAAACTAATATTTGAAGTCTTTAAAGATAAAATATCATTTTTTGTATTTTTTACTATGTCTTGGTGTTTTGCAATTACAGCCTCTTCCACAGTATCATATGGTGTTAAGATACCATGTGAAACTTGTGATTTTACACCAATTGCTATACTTGGTACATTATCATATAATGATATCAACATTTTATTTACATTACTAGAATAACTATTTTTAGCTAATCTTACAGCCGCTTGCAAGTTATAACGATATTCTATTTTAGCACTGTTCATATTTCTAATTCCGTTTTCAATTTTTCCTATATCATTAGTCAAATTAACTACAATTTCTGCATTGTCTGCAGTTCCTGGAACATTGCTTTCATCATTAGGACCCCAAGTAGCATTTCCGTTTTCATCTTTAGTCATATCAGAAACTGTTCCCTTCATTCCAAGAATTCCTATTTTAGTATTTTCGTTCTTTTTAAAAACTTGTGTAGCCAATGTTTTTATATATGATATGTATTGATTTAATTTTTCATCTTCTTTTACTATTGATTCTCCCAAAAGTATATATATTTCTGTATTATCATAATGCTCTGTCTCTGTTACTTTAGAAGCTGTGTTATTTAATTCTAGCTGTATTGTTACTTCTCCTTTTTCACTGTCAAATGAAGAAACCTTCTTATTTATAGTTCCTTGGTTCTCTTCTAAATTCTTAGTTGTACTATTAATTTTTACTACTTCTAATATATTAGATGTAGTCGCTTTTACATTTGCACTTGTTAATATTAATACTAGCATTATAGCTATTACTAAAAGTTTTTTTACTCTCATAAAATCCCCTTCTTTTACTTTTTATAAAATTATATATATAATTGTTAGCAACTATCTGCCAACAAAAAACATAACAAAAATTCCTGCAATAATTGCCACAATACCACCTATAAGTGCAAAATTTGCATTTTTATCAGATGTATTTACCATATCTTCTTCTGATTTAGTGGTAACAATAAAAGGTTTCTTTGCATCCATTGGTTTTCCAATATGAATTGTATTACCTACTCTAAAAGCTTCACCTATTACGTATAAATTTTGGTTTAAATTAATTGTTTTTTCAATCATTCTAAATCCTAAAGTTTCAGCTCCATATCTATTCCAAGAGAAATTATTAAAATATCTATATCCTGAAAGATTATTTTTAGGTTCAAATCTATCAAAAGTTGTAGGAATATCTAAATTACATCCTGTAGCATTTACCTCTAATACAACTTCTCCTGTGCCATCATTCATACTAATTTCTTGACTAGACTTTTCATTAGATATTGTATTTTCTACTTTATTTGTCCTAGTCCTGTAATTTCCATTTGCATCTTTATATTGTTCTTGTTCCTCAGCAACTTGTGATAATTGTGACTCACAATATGCAACTTTCTTATTTGAAAACGGAGTCTCTGTATCAGCTTGTGTAACAACGTTTCCTTTTAACTCTACATATTCTCTATAATCGTTTCCCATTCCAGATGCATCCATTTGATTAAACATATCTTGAAGTTCTGATATCTTTTTAGTTTGCATATATTTCATTTCCATAGAATTACTTTTCATTTTTGGTCTTAAATAAAATATTGCAACTAATCCTATAGCAATAATAACTAGACCTATAACTATGTTCATTTATTTTTCCTCCTATTTTAGAATATAGATATTCCTGTAATCATCTATATTTTTAGTTTTCACCGTTCATCTCTTTTTTCAACTTTTCTAATTCTTCATTAACTGCATTTTCCTTATCCATTTGAGCAAATGGATCTGATTCTGATTCTTGTACCCCTGAAACTTCTGCAAAAGCATCTGCCTGAGATTCTTTTGCTTCAATTTTTTGCTCCATCTTATCCATTTTTGCAAAAGCACTCTTACTATCCATACTTCCAAGTGTTTTAGCCATATCTGCTTTAGCATCTGCCATTCTACTTCTAGCTACAAGCATAGCTTGTTTACTTCTTGCTTCTTCTAATTTTTGTTTTAATATATCTACTTGAGATTTTATTTCATTTACTTGTGCTTCCATAGAATTAACCATTTCTTGATATTGATTAACCATCTTATCTTGTTTTACTTTGTTTTCTAATGCTTGTTTTGCCAATTCTTCATTTCCTTGTTCTAAGCAAGCTTTAGCCTTTGCTTGCCATGTATTTGATTGTTCTTGTGCTACTGCTAATTGTTTTTTTACTTGGTTTAAGCTTCCCATTGCTGTTCCTAAACCTTGAGTTGATTTTCTTAATTGTTCTTCCATATCTATAATTATTTGTTTTACCATCTTTTCTGGATCTTCTGCCTTATCTATTAAATCATTTATATTTGATCTTATTAAATCTCCTAATCTTTCAAAAATTGCCATTTTAAATTCCTCCTAACTATTATTTTTTGCACATATAATTTGTGCTATATAATTTCTTACTTCAGCGTTTTTATCCATATTATTTTATACTAGCTTTTCTTACGTTATTTTTACGCTTATTTTTTGTCATACTACTTTTTTTGTTAAACTATAATTCTTTTAGTCTCTCTTTCTAAATAAAGTTCTTAATAATAGACCTGCTCCTGCTGCGCTCATTCCTATTATTAAAATATATTCATATAATGATGTAGCAACAAAGTTTATTCTAACACTCATTATTATTGCTGCCACTATTATAACTGCGCCTAATACCATAAATATTTTTGCTATAATTGATTTTGGATTAACAAATTGCCATATAATTCCAATTATTAATGGAACTATAACCAAGCCAGAAGTAATATCCATTCCCCATAGTCTAAATCCCCAACTAGTATGTACTACTACTCTTTGACTTAGCATAAATAATCCAACACCCAATAGTATTATTCCCACAAAAAATAACAATAAATCATGACTATCTTTTTTTTCTATTGTACCATTCTTTTCAGTATTAGGTTTTAAGTTATTAACTTCTTCTACCACTTTTTTATCTGCCAAATACTCTCACCACCAATCTACTTTTTAATACACTTATTTAAGTCTATTCTACTAATAATTACTTTTATCGTCAATATCACTTAAATATTGTAAATTTAATTTTTTCCATTTTTTTTTACATTTTTTCAGTATTTTCAATTATTCTGTGTTTTGTTGCATTTTTGTTACATTTTTTTTACATTTTTATTACGTTAAAATTTATATATGGATTACTATCCCTTTATTATTAGCTAAGTATAAGTTAATAATATTATCTAATAAATACATACTCTATAAAATTACATAAAAAATTCCAGCGATTATTCACTGGAATTTTTGTTTTCAGGTTCCTAGTATAATGTACCTGCTTACTTCAGAGTTCCTAATATAGGACACTCATTTTTAGTTTAGTAAAAAATAAATCATAAATTCATAACAATCAGAGTTCTTAATTCTGGATAATTAATATAAATATTTTCAGTCTCACCTTTTTTTAAGTCAGTCCATATTAATTTTACAGAATTATTCTTAGAATGATAATTAACTACCCTATAGATTACAAAGGTAATCACATCTAGATGCTCTTTTCGTATAACAACATAATCTCCGATATTAACCTTTATTTTTTCTCCAACTTTTTCTTTTAAGTCACTATCGTAAACCATTTTACTTGTTCCTGGCTTTGTTCCTTTTTCCTGAATATACATTTCATTATTTTCATTAAAAAGTAACATTCCAAGAGTATCGTATTTTATACTTCTTTCATTATACACTCCACAATGTTTGTCATACAATCTTACTCTGGCACCTCTTTTTTGAGCCTCATAATAAAAGTTTGTACTTGAGACATACAATATCATTCTAGGATTAGATTTTACATACTCTACTACATCTTGATTTTCCAACTTTATTATTTGTATTCTTTGTTTTGTATCATATAGCATAAATTTAAGAAATAATTGACAATTTCGTACATTTCCTGGCGAGCTATTAGTACTTTTATCGTTAGCAATCCTCCTAACTCTTTCATATGTTTCCTGAGTTATTAATATTTCGTTACCAAAAAATGTATTAGAATACACCATAGATATAACTTTTTTTACAAAAAACATTGAAAAATCAAATACGATTTTCATATCACACACAAAGAATTCTTTATTAAAAAAATCTATCCTTTCTGCATCATATGATTTTTCTAGTTCTGTGTAACTCCGATTTTCTTTTTTCATTGTTCTCTCTCCTTTTGAAATTTATTTTTTACCACCAACATAGGGTATATACTTCTATTTTATCACATT
>CANQSP010000036.1 GCA_947626555.1 uncultured Clostridia bacterium
TTTTCCTCCGTATAACTATTCTCTATTTACATATATTAAATCATTTCCATATATCTTTGTCAATAGTTATTTTTTCCCATATTTTTTCCATACTTAAGTTAAACTATTAGGGACGGGGTTAAATAGTTTAGTGGAAATATATTAAAAATATTTGCAAAACATGAATATATTATTTATTTAGTAACATTTTGTGGGAACCAGCAAATTATAGCTTGTAAAAAAATTTATTTTGTAAAAACTTGTTTTACATAAATAAATTTTTAAACAAGCTATTATGTAGCTGGGAGTTACTAAATAAATAATATATTCATGTTTTGCTATAAAATAATTATAATCCACTAAACTATTTAACCCCGTCCCTAATAGTTTAACCAAGCCTAATGGTTTAATTAGTTTAGCCAAATATTCCGCGCTTTTTTACCGGAGGCTGTTCATTCATTGTTTTTGCAAGTTCTACTAATAAATCTCTTTGCTCTTTGCTTAATCTCTTTGGTACTTGAACTTGCACAGTAAATACAAAATCTCCCTGATAATTTCCATTTACTGATTTAAATCCTTTATTTTTTATGGTAAATTTTGTGCCTGTTTGAGTACCTTCTGGTATCCTATATTTTTCTTTTGTTCCATCTACCATAGGTATTTCTAATTCTGCACCTAACGTTGCTTGTGTAAATGTAATTGGAATATCACAAAATATCTTGTCACCTTTTCTAGTATATATACTATGCCTTTTTATACGAACAATTATGTATAAATCTCCCTGTTGTCCTCCTCTTTCCCCTGGTTCTCCTTCTTTTCTTAAAACTACAGTTTGCTCATCGTCTATTCCTGCTGGAATCTTTACTTTTATTCTAGCCTGTTTTCTAACTGTACCTCTTCCGCCTACATTCTTCGCAAGGTTCTTTTATTACTTTACCCGTTCCATGGCAGTTATTACATGGTCTTTGTGTTTGCATTTGACCTAATATTGTTGTTTGTACTTGCTTTACAACACCTGTACCACCACATACTGTGCAAGTTTCTGGACTTGTACCTGGTCTTGCACCACTTCCGTGACAGTGAGTACATGTTTCATTTCTACTTATTGATATTTCTTTTTCAACACCTAGATATGCTTCTTCGAAAGTTATATCAATACTTGTTTTTAAATCTGCTCCCTTAATAGGACCTGTATTCCTTGAGGAACTTCTTCCTCCAAAACCTCCTCCAAAAAATGATGAAAATATATCTCCTAAATCTCCAAAGTCGCCAAAACCATCAAAACCAGAAGTCGTGTATGAATAGTAACCTCCTTGACCTCCTGGTCCTCCACCGAAGCCTTGAGGTCCATCTGGTCCAAATTGGTCATACATTCTTCTTTTTTCAGGATTTGATAATGTTTCATATGCTTCATTTACTTCTTTAAATTTAGCTTCTGCTTCTTTTTTATTATCTGGGTTTGCATCAGGATGATATTTCTTAGCAAGTCTTCTGTATGCTTTTTTCAAGTCATCTTCACTAGCATTTTTATCCACACCTAATACTTCATAATAATCTCTTTTATTAGCCATTTTTTCCTCCTATTAAAATGTCTTATTATTATATTTTTTAGAATTATCTTTCTCATAATTTCTGTTCATATTATAATTATGCTTCTGTATATATGCATTTGAGTATTCTTCTGGAGTTATATTAAGCCTATTTAATACTTCTATATAGTAATTTTGCACATCTGTTATTTCTTCAAGGAATCTACTTCTTACATCCTTGTCGTTCATAATTTTATCTATTCCCTTTTTCTTAATAATAGATATGCATTCTCCTATTTCTTCTACCATAAATAATATATGATTTTTAGCATGTTCTGGTGTTGCATCTCCCCATTTTTCTTTATTTGCTTCATATAACTCATGTTGCATGTCTTGCATTTCTGATATAGTTAAATTTTGTTTTGACATATATTTCTCCTTTTAACTTAAGTTTGAGGTTGGAATTTTGCCTTATCCAACCTCTTGCTTAAATACTATTTATCATTATCTTTCTTCATCTTCATATTGTTTATTGTTTTTGCTTTTTTCAATAATTTCATATTCTTTTGTCATATCATATAATGAATAACCTTCGTCATTAAAATATGATAATAACCTTCTTTCTTTTTGTGAAATTTTAGATGACAAAAACGAAATTTCCTTATATATTTCAGTATCAATTCCTGCTAAATATCCTTCTTCTAATATTAAGAATAATGTTAAATTTTTTACCTTACTTTGTTTATATTTTATCTGTAATTCCTTATTTTGATTTATAAGTATATCTGCTAACTTATCATGTAATTTTATATCATCATTAGATATACTATTTCCTTCTCCATCTATGAAGAATACGTTTCTTCCCATTGTGTGCTATTTCTCCTTATTTATTATTTCCATCATCTTCTACTTTGTAGTCTGCATCATATACATTTCCATTAGAATCAACATTTGGTCCAGTACTTGTGTTTGTATCACTTGAACCTGTTCCAGCACCATTTGCATTTGCTGCATCTTGTGCTTGTTTTACTTGATTATATAATTTTTCTGAAACTGCATAGAATTCTGTTGTTAATTTTTCTGTTGCAGATTTAATTGCTTCTGTATCTGTTCCCTCTAATGCTTTTTTAACATTTTCAATTTCAGTTTCAACTTTAGCTTTTTCTTCTCCACTTATTTTATCTCCTAATTCTCCTAAAGTTTTTTCTGAATTGTATACTAAACTTTCTGCATTATTTCTAATTTCAATATCTTCTTTCTTCTTTTTATCCTCTTCAGCATGTGCCTCTGCATCTTTAACAGCTTTTTCAATGTCTGCATCTGTTAAATTTGTTGAAGCTGTAATAGATACTTGTTGTTCATTTCCTGTTGCCATATCTTTTGCAGAAACGTGAACTATACCATTTGCATCTATATCAAATGTAACTTCAATTTGTGGTACTCCTCTTGGTGCTGCTGGAATTCCTGATAATTGGAATCTTCCTAATGTTTTGTTGTATGCAGCCATTTCACGTTCACCTTGTAAAACGTGTACTTCTACTGATGTTTGACCATCGGCTGCTGTAGAGAATATTTGTGATTTTTTAGTTGGTATTGTTGTATTTCTTTCTATTAATTTTGTAAATACTCCACCATAAGTTTCAATACCTAATGATAATGGTGTTACATCTAGTAATACTAAATCTTTAACATCTCCAGAAAGTACACCACCTTGAATTGCAGCCCCAATAGCGACACATTCATCTGGGTTTATTCCTTTATCTGGTTCTTTTCCCGTTATTTTCTTAACAGCTTCTTGAACACATGGAACCCTTGTAGAACCACCAACTAATAATACTTTATGAATATCATTTGCAGTTACTCCTGCATCTTTCATAGCTTGTTCAACTGGTAACTTTGTAGCCTCTACCAAATCACTAATTAAATCTTCAAATTTAGCTCTTGTTAAAGTTACATCTAAATGTTTTGGTCCTGTTGCGTCTGCTGTAATAAATGGTAAATTAATTTGAGTTTGTTGCATTCCAGAAAGCTCTATTTTAGCTTTTTCTGCTGCTTCTTTTAAACGTTGCATAGCCATTTTATCTGTACTTAAATCTATTCCATTTGATTTCTTAAATTCATCTACTAAATATTTTATAATTCTATCATCAAAGTCATCTCCACCTAAGTGTGTATTACCATTTGTAGCCAAAACTTCAAATACACCATCACCAATATCTAGTATAGAAACATCAAATGTTCCTCCACCTAAGTCATATATCATTATTTTTTGATCTTGATCTTCTTTATCCATACCAAAAGCTAAAGATGCTGCAGTTGGCTCATTTATAATTCTTAAAACCTCTAATCCTGCAATTTTACCTGCATCCTTTGTTGCTTGTCTTTGACTATCTGAAAAGTATGCTGGAACTGTAATAACTGCTTGAGTTACTTTTTGTCCTAAATAATTTTCTGCATCTGCCTTTAATTTTTGTAAAATCATTGCTGAAATTTCTTGTGGAGAAAATTTATCTCCATCTATATCTACTTTCTCATTTGTTCCCATTTTTCTTTTTATAGAAATAATTGTATGGTCTGGATTAGTAACAGCTTGACGTTTTGCAATTTGTCCAACTAATCTCTCACCATTTTTTGAAAATGCAACTACAGATGGTGTAGTTCTATTACCTTCCGCATTTGGTATAACTACTGGTTCTCCACCTTCCATAACTGCAACACATGAATTTGTTGTTCCTAAATCAATTCCTATAATTTTTCCCATTTTAAATTCCTCCTTAAACTATTAGGGTCAGGGTTAAATAGTTTAATACTTTTTAACTCCTATTCACCTATATATATTGCTTACCAAAATATTATTTGGTATAAAAATTAATAACTTTTTTATTTCTATACTAGTGATTTTCTGCCTATTATATTTAGTATAGCTCTACAATATTTTTATTATTCGTTTAACTTTTAGTTTGCAACTACTACCATTGAATGGCGTATTACCTTATTTCCTATCTTGTAGCCTTTTCTATATTCTTCTTTTATTTCTTTTTCACCTAAATTTTCATCTTGTACCAAGCTCACTGCTTCATGAAGTTCCGGGTCAAATGTTTGCCCTAATGCTTCTATTTCCTCGACTCCATTTAATTTTAATACATCTTTAAATTGTTTCAAAACTAATTCTACGCCTTGCTTATATCCTTCGTCCTTAGTTTCAGCCTGCACAGCCTTCTCTAAATTATCAATGACTGGCAATAAATTAGTAAATATGTCTGAAACTAAAGAATTATATAAACTCTCTCTTTCTTTTGAACTTCTTTTCTTGAAGTTATCAAATTCTGCCATTAGCCTTTTTAGTCTATCATCCTGTTCTTCTAATTGCTTTTTTTGAAGAAGTATCGTGTCTTTAAGCTTCATTTCCTCACTTTGATTCTCATTAGCTTCTTCGCTATTTGTTTCATTGTTTTTACTTTCTTCCTCTTTCAAGTCTTGCTTTTTATCTTTTTCTTCGTTCTCTGCCATTTGTTTCCTCCTTTATAAATTATTAATCAGATTTGTCTTCATCTTTTTCTATATCATTTTGCATTTTTAAGTCCATATTCATTTTCTTGCTTATATATTTCATTACTGAAATTACTTTTGAATAATTCATTCTTTTTGGTCCTATTATTCCTATTGTTCCTAAATCCTTATTTCCAACAGAATGTTTAAATGTTACTATACTAAAGTCTTTTAATTGTTCGCTTTCATTCTCATCTCCTATATACACATTTATATCTTTTGCCAAACCTGAATTCAACACATCTATCATTAAATCTTTTTCATCTAATATATTAACAAAGTTTTTCACAACTTCTAAACTTTTAAACTCTGGTAATTCAAGCGATTTATTTGCACCTTCAAGATATATACTTTCTTCTGCTTCTATTATTTTATTTATTTGATCTATAATGGGTTTTATAACATTTATACTGTATTGAATTTCTGAAAGAATGTATTCTTCCATTGGTTTATCTATTTTACTTAAAGGTTTTCCTTTTAATTTGCTATTAAATAGATTATTTAATGTCTCAACTTGACTTTCTGTTATATCTTCATTATATTTTATTATTGTTTCTTTAACCAAACCACTATCTGTAACTATAACAACCATAAGCATTCTTGAACCCAATAATACGAATTTTATTTCTTGTATTATTTGCGTTTGTGTTTTAGGTCCTATTGAAACTGTTGTATAATGAGTTATTTCTGATAAAGTAGTTGTTGCAATTTTAGTTAAGTCTTCAATTTCATTTACTTTTGTATTTAATTTTGATTGTATATATTTTATCTCTTCTAATGATATATTATCATCTTTTATAAGTTCATCCACATAGAATCGATATCCTTTTTCTGAAGGAACTCTTCCTGATGAAGTATGGGTTTTATCTAAATATCCTTTTCCTTCAAGTTCTGCAAGCTCATTTCTTACTGTAGCACTACTATATTTTAGATTATATTTCTTAACTAATGTTCCTGAACTTACTGGTTCTGCAGTGTTTATGTATTCATCTATTACCGCTTGTAATATTTTTTTCTTTCTATCATCTAACACTTTATCACCTCTTTATTTGTGACTTCATAAAATATCTTTCTACGTATATTATTTGTTTAAACATTTTTAGCACTTTAGTAGTTAGAGTGCTAATCTTGATATATATTATATCCATTTTTAGCAAATGTCAATATGGATTGCTAATTTTTTGTGTGAATTTTTAGTGAATATTTTTTACATGAAAATACCGCCCCTTAATATGAGCGGTATTTTCATTTTTACGATAATTCAAATTTTGTGTTATCATCTACAATCTGTGGAGATAATACGCAACGAGTATACTTTCCCGGATTTGCTAATACTTCGTAAACAATGTTTTCAAAAATATAGTTTACAGTATTGCTTAACTCCCTTGCTCCCGTATCAAGCGTTAAGGATTTTTCCGCAATTATATCATACAATTTTCTTGAATGAACTAGTTTTACTCCTTTCTTTTTAAGTTCTGACCTATACCTCTTGAATATGGACAAATTCGATTTAGCTAAAATAGCTGCTAAATCTTCTTTTGTTAATTTATTCATCTCAATTATGGTATCAATTCTTCCAACGAACTCCTCTGGCATTCCATATTTCACTAAGTCCTGCTTTAAAAATCTTGTTTTCTGCTTATCCTCTTTTTGGGTTGGAGTCTTGGTGAAACCTAAAGCATTTCGATTCAATCTTTTATCTCTTATTACTTCTAAGCCTTTAAATGCCCCCAAGAATATTATAATTAGACCTTTTGTATTAAACTGCAGAACATCTTCTCCAAAAGGATCTTTGGCATTTTCTATTTCTATTGTAGTTCCCTCAATAATTTTTAGTAAGCTATTAAGTACCGCTACGCCAGAAACGTCATGTTCATCATGACCTGCCTTTTTATCTATCTCATCAATTATAATAATACCATTTTCAGCTTTTTTTAAATTCCAATCAGTCTTATCTAATAAATGGTATATCATGTCTACTACATCTGCACCCCAATACCCTTCTTGAGTGTATTTTGTTGCATCCTCCTCTGTATATGGAATTCTCAACCTTTTAGCTACTTGTTTAATAGTTTCTGTTTTCCCTGTTCCACTGTTTCCAATAATAAGAACATTCGCCTTAATAGACTCAAACTCCTTTGCCCTATATATAGCAGTAATTACTTTCCTTACTTGTTCATCTTGTCCTACAATACTTTGTAAAACACTTCTTTCTAGTAATTTCATATCTGGCAAATCAAGAACAAATTTTTCTTCCTTTTTATGATTTTCTTCTCTATCTGTACCTCCAAATTCTGTTTCTTTTTGAGTTTTACTTTTAGGCTTTACCTTCTGCTTATTAGACTTATTATTCTTTTCAATTGTAGAATTATCTGTGTCATTTTCAGAATTATCTGAGCTATTTTCAGAATTATCTACCCCATTGTCAGAACTCCATAACTCATTTGCAGAGTTATGTAATTCATTAGCATAACTATCTCCTAATGCATTCGCAGAATTACTGGCTTTTCCAACATTTTCTAAATTGTCTAAGCTATAAATATTCCGCTTTTTCATAGTTGCCTCCTCCTATTCATTAAATTATTATATTTAATGTGACTTTACTAACTATAGTTTATAGTTTATCACCTTTTTTATGTTACGTCAATTTAATTCTTAGAAAAAGTATACTTTTATATTTAGTTTTAGTATAAAAACGCAAAAAAATAACAGCTTTATTGCTGTTAAATCTTTTAATTAATCTTCTTTTTTAGATACTACTTCTTTTCCATTGTAATAACCACAATTTGGGCATACTCTATGTTGCATCATCATTTCGTGACAATGTGGGCATGCTACTAAGTTTTTATTTTCTAATTTCCATGTTGATCTTTTTAAAGCTGTTCTTGCCTTTGACCATCTTCTTTTTGGTTGTGCCATTTTTATTCCCCCCTCGTAATTACCTATTTGTATATATTTTACATAAATTAACATCTTAAAAGTTACCTTAATATTATACCTACATTTTTCTAAGTTGTCAATAGCTAAATGAAAAGAATTTACTTATAGTAAATTCTTTTCATTTATTGTTTACTAATTACTTACATTTGATTTATCATTTTATTAAAAATTGGCATCAAAAAAATATTCGAATTAATCACCTAAATTTTTGCTACAATAATCATTCTATAATTATCATCATCTGTGCAAGTAGATAAAGTTATTTCAGGTAGATTATTCGTATTTCTTTTTATATAACTTGTTTCTTCTGGAGTAGCTAAAAATTTGTTATATACTGTATATTCTACTCTTTTTCCATCTAATGTTGTAATGTATATTTTATCTCCTATTTGTAAATCTTTATTTCTAGAAAAAATGCTATTATAGTTGTGACCTACTATTAAATTGTTTCCATTTACATTTAATTTTCCAGTTGAATATAATAAACAAGGTGCTACTTCCATTCCTTTTGCAGTTACTTTGCTTAATATTGGCATATTAACTCCAGTTCTTGGTATTTCTATTCTACCTATTGTTGATAACCCATTATATTGACTTGGTACTGTATTTGCTTGCGTATTATTTTGAACTGTCTTTTGCTGTGTATTATTTTGAACTGCCTTTTGCTGCGTATTATTTTGAACTTCGTTTTGTTGTACTTTATTTGCTTCTTCTTTTGGTTTTGTCTCACTTACTTGTGTTTTACTTTCATTGGTTTGCATTTGTTGTTTACTCATTGTAGCCTCCTGATTTGTGTTTTTTGGTTCACTTACTTTTTGGCTATTTGAATTTACTTTTTCTGAAGTACTTTTTTGACTAACTGTAGCATTTTCTTCAGATATTTGAGCTATTTTTTCTTGTTCTTTAGGCTCTTCTAATATCTTTTCTGTATATTTACATGCTACTGTTGATTTAGCTATTGTATATTTCTCAATGTTATCATTAGTGAAAAAATTACTAGTAGCTACTACAAAACTGATGACAAAAATAAATAAGATAATGCCAATTGTAATCGCTACATTTCTGTGGTTCTTACACATAGCATTTTTTCACTCCTTCTATTTAAATTCCATCAATATTTTATCACTTTATTTTACATAATGCAATAGTTTTTGTATATTTTATGTAAATTTTTTCTTTTTTATATAATTTTTATTCATACCTTGACTTTTTATTACTACTTATGCTAAATTAATTTTATGAATATTATTTGCAGGTATAATTTAGTGGTAGAATGTCATGCTTCCGACCTGATAGCGCGGGTTCGATTCCCGCTACCTGCTCCAACGATGTTTCTTTTCGAATCTTTTAGGAACAGATGTATACAAATAACATTCAGTAAAATGGAGAGTTGCTTATCAACCCAGTTCTTAAATAAATTGATTGATATTTGTATCCATCACTCAAATTGACTATTTCCATATTTGTACTTGTAATTTGAATGTCTATCAAATTTCATCAAACTACTCTTTCCTTTTATATATCCCATTATACTTGCCCATACTTATTATTTGTTTTATATTGTCATCAGCACTGCCATCAAGTCTTTTTATTTGTGGTAATTGATAAAAATTTACTGTATTTTCAATACTAAACTCTTCTTTAGTAGAAGAACACAAAAATATCTTTTTATTTAATGCTAATGCCATGCCTAGTTCAATATGGGTTCCTCTTCCAGCAGGTAATAATATAATGACGATATCAGCCTCTATAATTCCTTTTTGTTCTAATTCTGAATATTTTATCATATCTTCAATAGTTTCATCATTACAAATATTTTTTGCCCAATTATAAGTATGTTTCCACCCATTTTCTTCTAATCTCTTTGAATAATAATTAACTAGTTCACAATTTTTAAATCCAGACCCTATATAAAACTTCATTGTAATTACTCCTTTTTCAATCTTAAAATTTACTAAAATTATACAATATACAACAAAATTTTTCTATATTTCTATTTAAAATATATAATACTTTTTACATTTTAACATAATTTACGATGTATTATACTTATATTCAATAATTTGTAATTTAATAAAAAAAATGTTATACTAAATTTAGTTTTATAAGAAATAGAGGAAAGTATATGAATAAACAAAGCAATGAAAGATTTAATACTTTAATAAAATATATAGAAGATAATCTTTGCGAAGAAATTAGTTATAAGAAACTATCTCAAATACTTGGCGTTAATGAATATACAATGCACAGAATATTTCTATTTGTAACTAACTACACTGTAGCTGAGTATATAAGAAAAAGAAGATTAAGTATGTCTGCTTTAGATTTAATTGAAGGAAAAGAAAGAATTATTGATATTGCACTAAAATATAGTTATGAATCTTCGCAAGCATTTTCTAGAGCATTCAAATCAATGATGGGATTTCTTCCAAGTGAAATAAATAACTATAAAAACAATATAAAATTCTTTTCACAATACGAATTAGTAACTGAAGATGTGACAGATGAATTCCATTATCATATTGAAAAAGGAATTGAATTTAAATTTTATGCTATTTCTATGAAAACAACAATAAAGAATTGTCACAACGAAGCCCCTCTTTTTTGGGAAGACAATTATAAGTACATCAACGGAAAAAGTAAGTATGGCTTACTTGAATATGATAAAACATGTGGTATAGATGAAGCTGTTTATTATATAGCTTCTAAAGAAAATTTCGAAAACGCAAAAAAATTAATTTTAAAAACAAGTAATTACCTAGTATTTGAATGTGACTATAAAGGTTCCCGTTTTTTATATGAATATTGTTCTAAAATATATAGAACTCTTATTCCAAATCTGCAATATGAATTAGAAGATTTACCTGATATTGAAGAATATTTAGAAAATAACAAACTAAAATTATATATTCCTATAAAATAAGTGATTTTTTTAATATTAAAAACGTCACTTGTTTTGTTTATAAATAAGATAAAATAAATATGTATTATATTAAAAATTTGTACTATGTTAGGAGGATATGAGATGAATGAATATTTAACTCGTGAAATCTGGAAAATGCGGAAAAATATAAGTACTGAACCTGGAACTCCAACAGTTTCTCTTGTGAAAATAGAAAACAAGACTTATCAATTACTTTTTATGTCTTGTGGTTGTGAAAATGCTTGTACCTTTTGTAGTTATGGCTTTGACTATCACCTTACATTAGAAATGGTTAAGCCAGAACTCGAAAAATTAAAACTTGAAGAATTTGATATAGTCGAGCTTGAACTTGAAGCAAATGGATCATTCCTTTCTGAAAGAGAGATACCCTATGATTTATTTCTTGAGGTATTGTATTATGTATCACATAGGAATATTCCTATAATTACAATTGAAACACATTACAATACAATTACAGAAAAAAAAATCCAAGATATTAGAAGAATTTTAGGCGAGGAACAAGAAATTCATTTTGAGTTGGGCTTTGAGTCTGCTAATGAAGATGTTAGAGCAATATACAATAAGGACATAGACTTAAATCAATATCTTGAAGTGACAAAATTATGTGAAAGATATGGAATTGGTCTGGAAATTAATGTACTATTAGGTGCTCCTTTCTTAACCCGTAAAGAACAAATTCAAGATTGCTTAGATTCACTTAAATTTATTTATGAGGAAATGCCAAAAGGTACACATGCAATACTATTTCCAATAAATATTAAGAACAATACAATGCTAAAACACTGGCAGGATATTGGAATTTATGACCAAATTTCATCCTGGGAATTTGTGGAACTTCTTCACGAAATTCCCGAAAAATATCTAGACAGTTTTACTATTGCATGGTGGGGTACGCGAGAAAATGCTTTTACAAAAGGCATTATTCAACATCCTAAAACATGCAATAAATGTAGAAATAGACTAATGAATTTCTACGTTAATTTTTATTGTAACTGGAACCCCTCTTATCGCAAGGCAATACTTGATGAAATATGGGCAACAAGATGTGACTGTGACAAATGATATTACGCATACGCAAAACAGATGGCAAATACCATCTGTTTTCTTATTTTAATTCAACAATAATTCTTTCAAATGTTTTTTTGTTTTTGGCGGATAGTTATATATTGGAGAACCTATAATAAATCCACATATTTGCTCAAAATCATTAATTCCTAAATATTCATCAATTTCATTTTCTATATATAAAGTATCACATAATATACAACTACCTAATCCCAAATTTATTGCCTGAAGACTCATATTTTCAATAGCACATCCTAAAGAAATATAATCAGGTTTTTTATAATTTTTATTTTTAGCTTTAGATTTATAACTATCACTATAAATCATAATCATTTTATTGGCTGTTTTAATTTGTTCTGCTGTACCTTTTACACTAAATCTTTTTTTTGAATTAAACTTATCCCATTCAAATAGCATATCCATAATATGATTTTTTTGTTCATCATTTAAAATATAAAATTTCCAAGGTTGTCTATTCCTTGCAGAAGGTGCGACACAACCACTTTCCAATATTTTCTCTATTTGTTTATTAGAAATATTCTCATCAGTAAATAGTCTAGCAGAACGTCTATTATTTATAACTTCATTAAAATCCATTTCAATACCTCCAACTTTATTTTATAATAGCTCTAACATATAAAAGTGACTTTAATGGAATCATTTTTGTTTATTTATCTGCAAAAAAAAATATAAAATTCCTAATATTAAAGTTTACTTAGCAACTAATAAATTTATTATTCCTACTTTTACAAGTAAATACTTATGATGTTATATACGTCTTATAATGAGAATTATATATTAATAATACAATTTTTGCTAAAAAGAGGAATTAACACTAACTCTCTCTCCATACATGCATCTAGTATTTTACTTTTCTTAAACATTAAACTTACATTTTATCAATACTTTTTGTTACAAATATATTAAAGTTAACAAAAACCGTTGTAAAAAAAATAAAAGTAGTCTAAAATATAGTTATATACAAAATAATAAAATAAACATAAGGAAGTAAAATATGTTAAAAGAACAAATAAAAATGTCTGATGAGCAAATACAAAAAATATCAAATATGTTACTAAAACAAGGATTAACAGAATCAGAAATTAATGAAATAATAAGTGGAGAATATTCATCTTTTCAAACTGATATGGATTTGACACAAATTTTTAGTTCTGATGGAAATTATCAAAATGTTCTAAGAGGATTAGCAGATGGCTATTCAATTGATGAATTACAGCAAAAAGGAATAAATTCAAAAGAAATTAATGAATTTATGCAAGAACTAGAAAAATGCAATTTAACAATCGATAATGCAAAAGCTATAAATCAATACAGTAATGGTAGCAATATGATTCTATCAATGAAAAGAGGTTCGGCAGATAGAGTTAAGATTCAAAATGGAATAAAATCTGATATGATAAATAAATTACAAACTAGAGGTCTTTCGCAAGAGGTGATTTTAAGCTTAGAAGATTATATTGGACGATTAGACTTTAGCAAACCCGTACATGAAAACTATGAAATGATAAATCAATATATGCAAGAAATGAATATTCCTCATAATTGCTATCCATCTATTTGTAAAGCAGTTAAAAGTATGAATTCCTTGGAGCATATTGATAGTACATTAGCCAGTTTAGATGATGGATTAGCAAAGTCAAGATTGCCACAATCAATGAAATTATATAGAGCAATAAAAACAAATAAACAAATGAGTCCAGGAGATTATATTGGAAAGAGCATGAATAATATATGTTATACTAGCACATCTCCATTATATAATTCATCATTTGCAAAATATGATGACTACGACACAGTTATGGAAATTTATGCACCAAAAGGAACTCAAGGTTTATACATAACACAATTATCTGATTATGATAGTACAGAACAAGAAGTTTTATTAAATACGAATGATTTTTATGTTTTTAATGCTCAAAAAGGTATTATAGATCAAAATGGAAGAACAAAAACAGTCTTAAAGGGATTATTACTAAGTAAAGAAAGAGAATGTTATAAGGGTATAGATAAAAAACAAGAATCTGAAAAAAATCAGTATGGTCAAGAACAATATGATATAACTATGCAATCTACAAATAATGAAAATAATTTACTAGCAAAACAAAATCGATTTTCAAAATTTCTTAATCAAATAAGGTCGAAATTTGCTAGGCAAAACTATAATGAAACCTCAAATACAAGAAATCTATTTAATAGAAAAAAATATGATGAATCCCAATATACAAAAATAACAGAGCCACAAATATCTAAAACAGAAGAAAAAGTTTATGAAAAAAAATTATGGGAATTAGATCCAGAGGAAAAAATAAAAATTCAAAGAAAAACTGTTGAAATTGCAAAAAAATTTAGAGAACAGGAAGAACAACAAAGACAAATACCACCACAAGAGTTACAACAAAGTGATTATTTACAAATGCAATAATAAATCTTTCATTACCAGACTCTCATAAATAAAGGCATAAAAAAAAATTTCAAAATATTTGCTATAAAGACTTTTGCAAATATTTGTTTGCTTTCTATTGTCTTATTTTACTATATATGTTATACTAACTGACATATGAAATGATAAAAAGCAGATGTGGTTTTGCCACCAATTTTTACGAATCTTCGTAGGAGAGATAGTGATGTTTATGTTTAAAGTAATACTATTTTGAAAGCAAATTTTAAAATAACAATAAAAGGTAGATAACAGCTAGAGTGCTATTTTCTACCTTTTATTGCATTTTCCTACTCAACAAGTTTGTTTGCGAGTTACATTAAAAGCACGACTGAGTATTGATTTCTTTAATATAATCAAGAAGAATAGAAAATTTTTCGTCATCTACGTATAACGACTTGTCCCATTCATACCAAATGTCAAATGCTGTTTTTGCACCATCTTGCACCATTTGCTGAACTTTTTTACTTTTGAAAACAACATTATTCTCTTGCATATCTAAGGAATTTTGACATCCCATATCCTGATAAACCTTTGCCTGTATGTCGGCTTCTAATTTATCACAGTGATGAGCATAAATTGCCTCTTTTGTTTTCTTCTCATCAAATTCCATTAATAATGCAAAATATTCTTCTTTCTTAATTAAGTCTCCAAGAACTTCCTTAATTGCTGCATGTTCTTTTTCCATTTTTTCTTCTGGAGTGATATTGTCAAAAGGAGTAATATCTCCTATGACAACTTCACCTAATTCGTGAAGAATCAGCATTTTTATTACTTTACCGATATCTAAATGTGTTTCAAATTCAGAGTCGATACTTAATGCCAGTATGCACGTTCCATAGATGTGTTCCGCAATACTTTCGATTCTTTCCTTACTCACGTTCCAATGTGTTTCATCCCAGCCACTTCTGATTTTATATTTCAGTTGTGTTGCTAAAAGGTAAAACCTCATTGCATTTTTAATCCGTTCTTCCATATAGATTCCTCCTTCAATAATTATTATGTTGCTAGTGTTTCTTTATGTGTAACTCCCAAAGGAGATTATAAGAATTAATAGGCTTATTCGCCAAATCGTAATAAATTATATCATAAAACTCCATATGTTTCAATAGTTTTAGCTACTTTTGCTTTTTCATAAGTCCTACCCCCCCTATGAGTTTTGACCAATGGTACAAAACTTGGGAGGAAAAATGTAATACATACTGAAAATAAAGGTTCTATGATTCTATAATATTAGGGTTCTATAATATTAGTTGGGGTAGATAAAACTCCAACTATTTTTTAAATAAAATAGTGCATTTATCAAAAATACCT
>CANQSP010000037.1 GCA_947626555.1 uncultured Clostridia bacterium
GGTGCTCCCTCAAGGATTCGAACCTTGGACCCACCGGTTATGAGCCGGTTGCTCTGACCAACTGAGCTAAGGGAGCAAATATTTGCTAACGAAGTTTATTATAACTAATTATTCATAACTTGTCAATACTTTATTCAAGATTTTTTTATTTATTTTTTTTACTTTTCTAAATTAGTGCATATATCAATACTTTTAGGTAATCAAGTAGAGTAGAAAATTTTAGTAAAACTAAAATTTTCATCCTCATTATACTATAAAAAAATTTTATCCTAATCCTTATCTATTATTTTTCCTCCACCAATTACTATATCTTCATCGTAGAATACTGCAGACTGTCCAGGTGTTACAGACTTTTGAGGTTCATCAAATGTAACTTTTATTATATTTTCATTTTGAACAATTGTTGCTTTATGGCACATTGCGGAATACCTCGTTTTAACTTTTACAGACATAGGTTCTTTTATTTCATTGTATAATAAAAGATTTATATCTGATACCTCAAATTCTTTTTTATATAACTCATTTTCTTCTCCTACAATTAATTCATTTTTTGGTTGATTAAATCCAATAACATATAATGGTTCTGAATTCGAAATTCCTAATCCCTTTCTTTGTCCTATAGTATATTTATATAGTCCTGTATGTTTTCCTAGAATTTTTCCTTCTGCATTTACTATATTTCCTTCTTTACTTTTTATATCTGAATTATCCTCTAAAAATCTTTTATAGTTTCCATCTGGTATAAAACATATATCTTCACTATCAGGCTTATTTGCAACTGGTAAATTGTGCGTTCTTGCAATTTCTCTTATTTCATCTTTACTAGTAAAATTACCAAGCGGTAATTTTACTCTATCTAATAAATAATCTGGCATATTATATAAAACATAGCTTTGATCTTTTGCTCTTGCATTAGAAACCTTTAAAACATTTCTTTTATATTTTTCATCATATTCTATTTTAGCATAATGACCTGTTGCTATGTAATCACATTCTAATTCTAAAGCTTTTTCATACATTTTTCCAAATTTCAAATATTTATTACATTGTATACAAGGATTCGGCGTTTTACATTGTGCATAATTTTGTATAAAATCTTGAATAACATATTTATTAAACTCATCTTTAAAATTTAAAGTATAATGTGGTATTTCTAAATAATCACACACTCTTTTTGCATCCAAGGTAGAAGAAAGTCCACAACAACTTCCTTCTACCTCTCCTTCATATAGCTTCATAGTTATTCCTATTACTTCATACCCTTGCTCTTGTAAAAGAATAGCAGCTACACTACTATCTACTCCTCCACTCATTCCTAATAATACCCTTTTATTCATTTATTTTTTCCTTTCTACTTTGCTATTAAAACTTAAAAAAATGTTTACTGATTTTTACACCGTCCCAAAAATCCTGAATTCTAGAACCGTCCCTAGATTCCACAACTATCACAATGATGTTCTTTTAAATTGCATTTTTCTTTTATTTCTTCCTCTGTCATTTTTCCTTCTTTTCTGTAATAATCTGCAATAGCCTCATGTATTGCTTCTTCTGCTAATACTGAACAATGTAATTTTACTGGTGGTAATCCACCTAAAGAGTTTACTACATCTGTATTTTTTAATTGTAATGCTTCTTCTATAGTTTTTCCTTTTATCATTTCTGTTGAAATACTACTTGTTGCTATAGCTGCCCCACATCCAAATGTTTTAAATTTAACATCTACTATAACATTGTTTTCAACTTTAATAAACATTTTCATAATATCTCCACAAACTGGATTTCCAACCTCTCCTACTCCTGAAGCATCTTCTATTTTTCCAACATTCCTTGGATTTGTATAATGATCTACAACTTTTTCTGAATATTCCATTATTTATTTCCCTCCTCTATAAATTTTTCCCATAAAGGTGACATTTCTCTTAATCTACCAACTATTTCTACTAAGCTTTCTACTGTATAATCTATTTCTTCTTTTGTATTATATTTTCCTATTGAAACTCTTAAAGATCCATGTGCTATTTCGTGTGGTAAACCTATTGCTAATAAAACATGGGATGGATCTAATGAACCAGAAGTACAAGCACTACCACTTGATGCACAAATTCCTTTTAAGTCTAAATTCAAAAGTAAACCTTCTCCTTCAATAAACCTGAAAGAAATATTACTATTTCCAACTAGTCTTTTTTGCATATCTCCATTTATTTTTATATATGGTATTTTTTCTTTTACTTGCTCTACATAGTAGTCTCTTAATTCTTTTATTTTTTTATTATGTTCTTCTAAACTATCATATGCAAGTTCTATTGCTTTTCCTAATCCTACAATTCCTGGTACATTTTCTGTTCCCGCTCTTTTATTTCTTTCTTGATGCCCACCATTTATGAATTTGTCGAATTTTATTCCTTTTCGCACATATAAAGCACCTACACCCTTTGGTCCATAAAATTTATGCGCTGATAATGAAAGACTATCTATATTCATTTCTTTAACATCTATTCTTTCGCTTCCTACTGCTTGCACTGCATCTGTATGAAATGCTATGTTATTTTTCTTTGCAATTTCACCTATTTCTTTAACTGGCTGAATGGTTCCTATTTCATTGTTTGCAAACATTATAGTGATAAGAGTAGTTGTAGGTTTTATAGAATTTTCTAATTCATCTAGTCTAATAATTCCATTTTCATCTACTCCTACATAAGTAACTTCAAATCCTTCCTTTTCTAGTTGTTTACATGTTTCTAATACTGCTGGATGCTCTATTTTAGATGTAATTATATGATTTCCTTTATTTTTATAACTATATGCTATTCCTCTAATTGCGGTATTATCGCTCTCACTTCCACCTGCTGTAAAATATATTTCATTTGGCTCACAATTTAAAACCTTTGCAACCTTTTCTCTTGCTTCTTCTACTGCTTTTTTATTTTCCCTACCTATTTTATAAATAGATGATGGATTTCCATAGTTTTCTGAAAAATATGGAAGCATTGCCTTTAGTACTTCTTCATCTGTTTTAGTAGTAGCACTATTATCTAAATATATTGTATTCATATTATCTCTCCCTTTCTTTTTGAATAGGCATAAATATTTTCTTGTAGCTATATGTATTTTGTTTTCCTATCAAACTAGTAGGAATTATAACATATATTTCCTACTAAGTCAATATGAATTAGCTAAACTAATAGGGACGGGGTTAAATAGTTTAGCACTAAGCTATTTCTTAAGTTAAACTATTAGGGACGGAGTTAAATAGTTTAACAACTTAATTACTATATAGCAAAACATTAATATTATATATTTTGAAGTGGTCCGTGGGGACCGTTTTAGAAAATGTTACGAACATGTGTGAGTTACATTTTCTTAAATGGGGCAATGTAAAAATATATAATATTCATGTTTTGCAAGTAATATAATTAAAATTTTGTTAAACTATTTAACTCCGTCCCTAATAGTTTAACTGTTACTTTATAAATTGCTAATTGTGCTAAACTATTTAACCCCGTCCCTATTAGTTTAGCAGGTCTTGAAGAGTTTTGCTATTTACATATTCATTAATTACATTATCTAATCCCTTCCAAAAAGAATAAGTTTTGCAATTTTCTTTTATTTCACATTTTCCATTTTCTGTTAGACAATAAATTGGCGTTAAATCGCCTTCTGTTGCTCTTAATATATCTCCTATTATATATTCACTAGGTTTCCTTGCCAATTTATAGCCACCATTATTTCCTCTAGCAGTCTCTAAATATCCTGCCTTGTTTAGCATTGCTATAATTTGTTCTAAATATTTATTTGATATTCTTTGCCTTATTGCTATATCTTTTAAAGATATAAATTTTCCATTACTATTCAATGCTAAATCAACCATTACTCTTAATGCATATCTACCTTTTGTTGATATTTTCATTATTTTTTCCCCCATCTTATTCATCATTTTTTATATATGCTTTTTAATTTTTCTTTTACTTTTTCTGTAGCAAAAATATATTGTATAGAATTATAATTACACTTTAATAAATCTTCTAATGTTAAATTCGTTTCTTTTAATATTCTTTCATATTCACTATTAATATCTATGTTTGAGACTGTATCATTATCTGTGTTAATTGATATTTTTACACCTTTTCTATATAATTCTTCTAAAGGGTGTTTTCCTTTTATTGCCTCTGTTTGATAATTGCTTGTTAAGCATATTTCTAATAAAATATCATTATTTATTATTTTTTGAATTGTAGCTTCATCATCAATACACCTAACACCATGTCCTATACGTTTAGTTCCAAAGCTAACTGCACTATTTATGCTAGAAATTCCATCTGCTTCTCCTGAATGTATAGTATATGGAATATTTAATTTTTTTGCATAATTAAAGCTATATTCATAATCTTTGGTTGGATATATACTTTCTGCTCCTGCCAAATCAATTCCGCATACACCTTTATCTAAATATTTTTTTGCTGTCTCTATTACTTGTATATTATTTTCCTTAGTCTCGCCACGCATACAACATAAAATAATTCCACCATATATTTTATTTTGTTTTTTGGCTTCATTCATTCCATCTATAACTGCTTGAACCACTTCATCTATATTTAAATTACTGTTTACATGTTTTAGTGGTGCAAATCTTACCTCTGCATATACAACATTTTGGCTTGCAAGTTTTGTAAATAATTTATATGTTGCAACTTTTAATCTATTTGCAGTATTCAAAATTTTACATGGAATATCGAATTTTTCCAAATAACTATTTAAATTTTTACAATCTTCTCCTACTTGTAATTTATTTTTTACATCTTCTATTGTATAATTATACCCATCTTCTACCAACCACTTATATGCTAATTCTACATCTAAAGAACCATCTAAATGAATATGCAATACTATCTTTGGAATATCTTGTATTTCTTTTACCATAAAATTTTAGTCCTTTCTTTTATTACTAAAAATAATATCCTTTATAACTTCACCTGCAATAATTAAACCAGCAACTGATGGTACAAATGATATACTACCTGGCACATTTTTCTTAACCCTTTCTTCCCTTTGTCCTTCTACCAATTCATTTCTTAAACTTTCTTCTACATTTATGGGTTCTTCTTTTGAATATACAACTTTTAACTTTTCTATTCCTCTTGTTTTTAGCTCTTTTCTCATAACTTTTGCCAAAGGACATATACTTGTTTTGTATATGTCTGTTACTTCAAATTTAGTTGGGTCTAATTTATTTCCTGTACCCATACTTGATATTATAGGTATATTAAATTTGTTAGCCCTCATAACTAATTCTATTTTTGCAGTAACTGTATCTACTGCATCTACAATATAATCAATATTCTCATCAAATAAATCATTACTATCTGGCATAAAAAACTCTTTATGAATTTCTACATTTGCCTTTGGATTTATATCTAGAATCCTTTTTTTGGCAACTTCCACCTTATAGTCTCCTACTGTTTGCCTAGTTGCAATTAGTTGTCTATTTAAATTGGTTATGGAAACTGTGTCATTATCTACTAATATAAAATTTCCTATTCCCGCTCTTACTAAACCTTCTACTGCAAAAGAACCTACACCACCAATTCCAAATACCGCTACCTTTGCTCTATTCAATTTTTCTACTGCCTCTTTACCTATTAATAATTCTGTTCTTGAAAATTGATCTAACATATTATATTTATCATCTCTCCTTAATCTTAAAAATTACTCTAATATATTTATTTTTCTATTATTTTATAAACTCATTTAATATCTTTATCTTCTTTATATATTCTTAGTATTAATCTAATTTTGTAATCGTCATACTCTCAGGAGTGTCATAGCTCATAATATTTGCTTTATACCTATCTCCCTTTTTCCATGTTATTTCCATTTTGTAATTTATATTAATTCTGTATTGTTGTGCAACTCCATATGTATGAAGTCTATACATTTCTGCATCATTAACTAATCCTCCAAAACCAGAAATAAAATTTGCATCTCCATCCCAATCGTAGTAATCTACTATATTATAATGTAGAATCATTTTATAATTATCACCATCAATATTTTTTGCTTCAGCAGTCATTGTTGCTCTTGTGTATCCAACTGCATACCACCATCCAATATCAATTAAATCATCAAGATGTTCTGAGAAATTGGTTCCAGTCAATTCTGTATTAGATGCAAAACATAACTTTTCATTATTTTTTACAGTTTCTTCTACTACTTGCATTAAAGAATTCGTATTTTTTGCTAAATTTTCCTTTCCCCTAAATGTTTCTATTAGTCCCCAATCATTATCGAAATTATATGTTGTTCCTGTATTATCTAAGAAATGTCCCAAAGCTAATGCTGCATGCATTTTACCAAACATTCCAACCATTATTTTAGCTCTTGTTAAACTCGTGCCATAATCGCCATCTACCGAATTATACACTCTTATAGATTCTTGTTCGAAAGCATCTTCAGCAGGTGTAGGCGGAACATATTCTAAATTATCAACTGAAAGGAACCTTTCATCAAACTTTTGAAGAGGTGAAGCATCATGTTTGTCATCAACAGTATCCCCATCAGAATCTGAAAGTACTGGTGAAGAATTTTCCATAATATAATAAGCTCCATTTTCCTCAATTATCTGTATTTCTTCTCCATTATTTAATCCATCATTATCATAATCTCTATTTTTTTGTATTTCTGAATATGAAACTTCTCCAAATGGATTCGTTCCAAGTTTTGTTGTTAATTGTCCATTACATATTAGTTTAGTAAAATAATCTGATATTCCATCATTATTAGTATCTTTTTCTTCACTAACACTGCCCGTATCTTGTATTAAATCTTTGCTTTCTCCTAGTATATATTCTTCCAATGCTTTTGAACCATAAATATGCCTATACAAAACAAGGTTTTGGAAGAAATTGTCATATTCTTCTCCTCCTTGAGCTTCAATCATATTCATAGTCTCATTAGATAACCATGAAAAGATTGCATCAAAGAATTGTGCTCCTATCTTTGATATTGTGCTACAAACTATGTCAAAAATATTTCCAGATGCTGTTTCTAATACTGTTTCTACTTGATTTAAATCTTCCTCATTATCAGTAACTTTAAAAATATATACAGGCATTCCAAAAAAGTTAAACATAGGAAATGATATTATTATATATTCATTATCAGACAATGATGCCTTCGATACATTACTTCCATCTTTTTTAGGTGCATTATTTATTTTAGAGTCTACAATATTTTTATCCAATAAGCAATATTGTGAAAAATGCTCGACTTTTGCATAAGCAGTTGACCCATCAATATATGTCGTTACCTCTTCTAATTCTTGATTATTAGTATTATAATAATATATTGTAGGTATAGAATTTCTATTTAATTCATTAGTTTCAAACTCAAGTTTTATTGTAGCACTATTTATATTGCCATCAATTGAAAAATTATATGGTCCAGATATATATGCTTCGAAATCACTATTTATTATTGAATTGTTAACTTTTTCTACTTTTAAGCTTGCATATTGTTGCCCCGTAATTCTTTCCATGATTACAGAAGCCTTATTATCTTCTGAATTCTTAGTTGCATTTATATCATTATTTTCTTCATTTGGATTAATTCCATATGTAATTTCTAGTTTATCATCTAACCCATCAGAATCACTATCACTATTATTTGGATTAGTTCCATATGTCTTTACCTCATCATAATCTAAAATTCCATCTTCATCACTATCTGCAATATTTACATTAGTTTTGTATTCAATTTCCTCCAAATTGCTTAGACCATCTGCATCAAAGTCTTCATCTGCATCACTTACTCCATTACTGTCTGTATCCATTTTCGTTGGATCTGTTAATGTGTAATAAATTTCGTCATAATCAGATATTCCATCTCCATCTGTATCTTTTTTATTTTTACTTGTTCCTACTATATCTTCTTGATAATTTACTATTCCATCATTATCATTATCGTTTGAATCAAGATTCTTTAAATTTTCATCATTTGTATTGAATATATAAAATATTTGATTAATTTGTTGTCCATCTTTAAATAATATATCTATCTCTACTATATTTGTTCCACTTATTAATGCCGTTTCTATTTTCCAATTTTTATCTTCTTTTATTGTTACATCATTTAAAACTAAGTTTCCAGAATATACTTTTATATGAGTGTTATCTATTGAAGATAGTGTATTTACATTTGCGTATATAGCATCCACTTTTTTATCTAAAGTATAAACATATCCACCTGATTTTTTTAACTCACTATTATTCAAAAACACTTTATTATAGTTCTGGAAAAAGTTCACAATATTATATGTTATTATACCTATAATAATTGATATCATTACAACTATAGTGGTCCCCAATTTATGTCTCCAAATAAATTTTCCGAAATATTTTTATCTTTTTATAAATCCATTTTAAAAATTTAAATATTATTTTTAATGGAATAGATATTATTTTTATTACTAACTTAAAAATATTTTTCACAATTAAATATACTAAATATATAGGAAATGTTATTATCCTAAAAATTATATATATTAGACTTTTTTTCTTTTTAGGTATTGTAGACGTAGTAGTATTTACATTAATACTATCATCTTTTTCATTAACGTTTTTATTGTTAGTATTATAATTTTCCATAATTTTATTACATCCTCCTTAATTTCTCTACATTTTTTAATTCAATATTTTATAAACATTTTCCTTTCTATTTTATCAGTCTTAAAGACACATCGGTTACAATATTAGAAACATTATATAAAAATAATACTTCAGTTATATTATTTTCTTTTATATACTCAGACATAGGTAATTTGTAATAACGTGGATCTATAAAATGAATTTCTTCGTAATTTTCACATATAAATTGTGAAAATATATGTGCATATGAATCTTTTATTATTAATAGTTTCTTTCCATTATTTACTTTTGTCTTAATTACTGCTTTAGCACTATTGCCATTCAAAAAATATGAATATTTATCCTTTTTAGTTAGGTATTCTTCATTAAAAATAGAATTATAAATTACCCCATCATAGTTTCCTTCTACATTTTGATTTATTTTACTTTTATATACTTCTATTTCGTCCTTTTTTTGATTAAATACTTGCGCTTTTGAGTCAAATGTTCCTAAAAACTCTGTTGAAACAACCTCTTTTTCAAAATTTGATAATGATGTACTTTTCAACTTTGCTACTTCACAATATTTTAAATATAATAAATAAGCCCCATAACTTGTCATATGATGGTCTGTTCTATAATACAATTGTTTATCTTTGTTCTCTTTTAATATATCTATAGTATTTATTGTAGTTATATTGTTATCAATTTCATTGTAAAAATCTTTTATTATTTTACTTTGATCATACACTTCTAAATTTTCAGGTAGCTTGTCTTGATTTATATAAATAGAATTTGGTACTAGTAAAAAATATATTGGTATTTCTACTTTAGTAGAAAAATTATTTATAGATGTTGCTATTTTCTCTATATTTTGTTGTTCAGATTTGCCATAGTTAAATTTCTCGAATAAGTAATCATCTTTACCTATATATACTCCATTATTTTCTGTTTTGCCAGTTAATAATTGCACAAAAGAATTAAACTTAAGCCAAAAATTTCTTTCTATAAAATGATCATTTATATAATTATTTAATGCTTCAGCATATTTTCCGTTTACTAATTCTTCCATATTAAATTGTGGAATACTTGCTAAATATCTATTTTCTTGTTCAGAAAAACTTTGCTTTGGTACAACAAAATTTAAAATTATTAAACCTACCCATATTATCATAAAAATAATAAAAAAAATTTTATTTTTCATAAAAATTTCAATCCTTTCTAGCATCACCCAAATTATTAATTCACATTTAAATTAAAAACGGAAATACAAAAATGGATTAAATGAATCTGTTACTAAACTTGCTGTGCATAATATAAATATAGCTACATACCCTAAAGAAGTTAAAATTTCTAATACTGTACTATTTCTTTTATCTATTTTTTCTTTCAATTTCTTCCATACAGGCAATGAGCATATTATTCCAATAATTATAATAAATATATAGTTTTTAAAATAATATATTGATTCACTATTAAATATTGTTCCACCTGCAAACATTGCCCTTATATACTCTACCACTTTAGATAAATCTTCAAATGCAAATATTACCCAACTTATCAATATTAAAACAATAGCATATATATGTTTTATTATATTTGGAAGTTTTTCTAGTATTTTTAATAAGAATAGTTTCTCAATAATTAAAATTACTCCAAAATAAACTCCCCACAGAATAAAGTTCCATGATGCACCATGCCATGCTCCAGTTAGAAACCATACAATTAAAATATTTCTTATTTGTTTTGGTAAACCTTTTCTATTTCCACCCAATGGAATATATATGTAATCTCTAAACCAACTGCTTAATGTTATATGCCATCTTCTCCAAAAATCAGTTATGCTATTTGCTATGTATGGATAATTAAAGTTTTCATCAAATACCATTCCAAAAATTTGAGCAAGTCCAATCGCCATATCTGAATATCCACTAAAATCAAAATAAATTTGTAGTGCAAATGCTATAATTCCTATCCAAGATAAAAACATACTTAATTCTGAATAATTTCCATTTTCAATTATGTTCCATAATAGACCAATATTATTTGCTATGAGTACCTTTTTGCCAAGTCCTATAATAAACCTTTTCATTCCATTAGAAAAATTATTTAAACTTATCTTTTTATCTACTAACTCTTCATCTACTGTTTCGTACCTTACTATTGGACCTGCTATAATCTGTGGGAATAATGTAGTGTATGTTAAATAATTATAAAAACTTTTTTCACATTTTACAGTACCTTTATATACATCTATTATATAAGATAATGATTGAAATGTATTAAAAGATACTCCTATTGGTAAAGGTATATTCAACAAAGGTATGTTTAACCCGGTAATTCCATTTATATTTGTTATTATAAAGTCTGCATATTTAAAAAAGAATAATATTAATAAGTTTACTATTACATCAATTGCTAAATAAATTCTTCTTTTAGTTTTATTTTCATAATATTTATCTATTTTTTTTCCACACCAATAATCCATTACTGCAAGCAATAGCATTATAAATATATATCTAATTTCTCCCCATGCAAAAAAAATTAAGCTTGCAAATATCATAACAGCATTTTTATATTTTTTAGGTACAATAAAATACACTAAAAGCATTACTGGCAGAAAAATATATAAAAATACTATACTGCTAAAAACCATATCTTACCCTCTTTATTTCTAAAAAAGCTATTATCTTTAATTCTCAGATTTAAGATAATAGCTTTTACATATTATTTCTTATTTGTTTTATTTATTTATTTATTAAAGCTTCTATTTCATCTGCTGTTTCTGCAATTATCAAATAAACATAATCTCCTACTACGTTTAGTTTTCTTTTTTGTACTAAATCATATTGTTCTGGCAAATATCTTGACCAAATTTCCTCTTGTGTTGTTGCATAAGCTTCTACTTTTTCTTTTACTGTGTCTACTTTTCCTTCTTTTGCTTTAACTATTAAATACATACTAGCTTGTATATTCATCATTGGCATTTTTCCAACTGCTTCTTCATAATCTTCTTCACTCATTTCATATAATGATGTTAATATACTATCATCTATTTCTGCTGTTTGCATTTCATTAAAAGGTTGCATTTCTGAAATCGCAGTATTTAATTCTTGCAAATTAAGTTCTTTCTTTTGTCCTCCTATGAAAACTACTCCTAATATAATAGCTATTAGAACTACAACTACAACTGCAGTAATTATAATTACTTTTTTGTTCATTTGTTTTTCCTCCTTTATTTTCTTATAACAGCAGTTTATCATATTAGTTCTTAAAATGCAAGTATTATTTTTATAAAAGAATCAACTACAAAGTTAAAAAATAAAAACAAAAAACACTCCTAAAAAAATAAATATAGAAAATTAATTTCTATATTTATTTTTTAGTTTAAGTAATTTTATCTACATTTATTTTTAAAATTTTATTGGCCTATTTTTCTATAAGTTGGCTTGAATGTTTTATCCATGTTTTCCCATCCAACAACTAAAATTGTTTTTTCTCCATTACTATTTGCCTTTAATAAACTATCTGAAACTTTTTGTCCTGTATATGCATCAATCCAACCATCAAATACGTAACCTGTTTTTGCTTTTGGTGCTTCTTGAGTAAATTTCCAATCAGCAGTAATTACTGTTTTATTTATAAATTCACTTCCTCCAAATCCTTCACATTCATTTAAATTGCATATATAATTTACAACCCAAACTGCACGAATATAATTGCGTTTATTGTAATCAGGAGTTCTCTTTTTTAATTCCTTTTCCAATTCTGTTCTTCCAACGCTTGTTAAACTATTATAATCAATCGCAGTAGTACCAGCCGTTCTACAGCCTTCCATAGCTAATACATGCTCTAGTGCAGGATAAAAAACATTTGAACTCCAAGCATTAGTCCATTTTGGAACAGCCATTCCACATTTAGAGCATTTATCTCCACTCCATGTATGGCCTTGACCATATGCATGACATGTAATTTCCTTAGCCTCTCCACACTCCGTGCAGATAGTTTCTGTTAGTGAACCTCTGCATGAAGAATTTATAACTGTTGTTTTCCAATTATGACCTGTAGTTGGAATTGTAGTTGTAGTATTATAACCACAAACCGTACATGTTTTCTCTACTTTTCCTACTTCGCTACATGTTGCATATTTTAATATTTTTTCTTCAAATTTATGTTGTAATTTTGAACCTGTTATTGTAATTGTATTTTCTTTAAAACAACGTGTACATTTTCCTGTTTTTGTTCCATCGTTAGCACATGTTGCATCGTGATTATCTACATAGTTTGTAAAATTATGGCCTAGCCTTTTTTGGTTTATCATTGATTTTATTATTTTACCACATTTTGCACATTCTGTTTTAGTTATACCATCTTCTGTGCAAGTTGCACTTGTTACTATTTGTTTATAATCATGACCTGTTGATTTAATTACTTGGACATCTTTTCTTTCACTACAACCTTCTCTGGTACAATGGATTGACTTACTTCCATTTTCAGTGCATGTTGCTTGTTTATCTATTGTATAAGTAGATTCCCAATCATGTCCTAACATTGGAGCACTATAATTAAAGAATATTTGACCACATATTTTACAAATATAATGAATCTCTCCTCTTTGAGTGCATGTTGGTGCTTTATCTCTACTTTCATCTCTTATTAACTCATGTGCTGTAATTCTTTTAGTTTCAACAGCACCACAAGTTTTACATGTTCTTTTTTCTAAACCATCATTTACACAAGTAGCTTTAACTTCAACTTGCCAATCTGTATAATCATGAACATGATTTGCAGCAACTTGCTTTTTAGGAGGTTGAACTTCTGGTTGTGGTTCTGGTTCTATTTCTATTGAAGGTCCATCTTGTTCTGGTTGCATAGATTCCTGAGGCTTAACTTCTTCTTTCTTTTCACTTTCTTCTACTTCTGCTTTAGATTCATCTTGTTCAACCTTTGGATTCTCTTCTGGCTTTGCTTCTTTATTTTCTTCCTGTTTTTCTTCTGGTTTTACTTCTTTATTTTCTTCTTGTTCTTCTTCTGGTTTTGCTTCTTCCTTCTCAACTTTTGATTCTTCTTGTGGTTTTACATCTTCTTGCTCAACCTTTGAATCTTCTGCTGGTATAACACTTTCTTGTTCTGTATTTTGACCTTCCTCTTGATCTACTTTTGGTTCTTCTGGCTCTGTTGGTTTAATTTCCTCACTTGGTTGTTCTTCCTCTTTTTCTACAGGTACTATCATAATTTCTAAAGCTTCCATTCTCTTTTTCATTCCAGTAGTTCCTGCAAATTCTCCTTCTTTAGGTTTTTCATTATCTGCTGTTTCACTAGCTGTAATCCAATCTAACCAGCCAAAACTTTGAACATGAGCACGATATTTAATTTCATAACCCTCTAAACCTTCTACTGCTATTTGTATTCCTTCTACCCTTTTCTTCTTTCCAGTTGTTCCTATATAATTTGATCTATTTTTATTATCAGCTTTAATCCAGCTCATCCATCCAATTCCTTGAACATGGGCACGATATTTTAAAGTTACACCTTCTGGAGCTTCAATATTTATTTCTAAAGCTTCCATTCTTTTCTTTTTTCCAGTAGTACCTACCCTTGTTACGCTAGAATCGGCATTAGTTGTAACCCAACTCATCCAGCCATAACTTTGCACATGTGCAGAAGATGTTAACTTTATTGTGCTTTGGCTACTGCTAGCAAGTATTACCGATGGTATAATTGCTGACATTTCCATAAATATCATTAAACTAATTATTACTACACTTAAAATTTTTACTATGTATTTTTTACACATAAAAATACCCCCTTTGTTAAAAGTTTCCTTTCTATTATTATACATTTTTTTTATTATATCCGTCAACAATTTCATAACATTTTTTTACTTTATATCTAATTTTCTCTACCCTATATAAATTGTTTGCAGATTAATAAATAATATATTATAATATTTTTGAAAGCATTTAGTTTGAAAAATAATTTTTCAATACTATTTGTGTACTGCAAAAAGAAGAGGAATGAAATTTATTATGAAGCTATATTATAAAATAGATTCTGAATATGAAAATATAAAAGAGGTTCTTACATCTTACTTTCATATTTCACATAGACTATTAGTAAAATTAAAAAATACAAATAATATCTTTTTAAATAATCTCCCTGCTTCTATTAATACCCCAGTTACTATAGGTGATTCTATTTGTGTTAATCTTGATTATAAAGATGATAACTCTAATGTTATTCCTACAAAAATTCCTTTAGATATATTATATGAAGATGATGCCTATATAGTTATTAATAAACCAGCAGGAATTGCTGTTCACCCTTCTGTTTTACATTTTGGAAATAGCCTTTCTAATGGTTTAAAATATTATTTTGATTCTATTGGTTTACAGAAGAAAATTAGGCCAGTTAATAGAATTGATAAAGATACTTCTGGGATTGTTATTTTTGCTAAAAACGAATATATTCAAGAAATGCTTATTAAGCAAATGAACTCAAAGCAATTTATAAAAGAATATATTGCTATTGTAGAAGGTCATTTTTTGAAAAAATTCGGTACTATTAATCTGCCTATTGCTAGAAAAGAAAATAGTATTATAGAAAGATGCGTATCTAATTCAGGAGTTCCATCTATTACTAACTATGAAGTATTGAAAGAATTTAATATAAATGATTTTCCTATTTCCATTGTTAAATGTACTTTAGAAACAGGTCGAACTCACCAAATTCGTGTTCATATGTCTTATATAAATCATCCTCTTTTAGGTGATGATTTATACGGTGGAAACATCAATTTTATTAATAGACAAGCTTTGCATAGTCATAAAGTTGTATTTGAACATCCTATTACAAAAGAAATTGTAACTTATGAAGCACCTTTTCCTAATGATTTTAAAACCTTTATTCAATAGTATTTTTGAACATAAATTTATTAGAAATTTTATATAAGATTTACACAAGTTTTCCGACATACAATCGAGTAGAGAATAAATAATTATTTTATTTATTCCCTCTCACACCACCGTACGTGCCGTTCGGCATACGGCGG